>CAZXRT010000291.1:0-3469 GCA_964642535.1 uncultured Methanospirillum sp. | reverse complement strand
AACCTGGCAGGCCAGTCCAAGGGAGCTACCGGTCAGATTGAAGAACTTATTCAATCAATCCAGAAAAGTTCTGAAGAGACGGTCAGCTCAATCAGATTACAGTTCGATGAAATTCAGACCGGGATTCAAAGTGTAAACCAGACGATCGATGCCCTTGAGCGGATTACCGGGGTCGTCGGGCAGATTACGGAGGGAATGGAAGCGATCAATACATCAACCCGGAGTGAACGAACTCTGATGGAAGTTGTTATGGAAGGTATCAGATTATTAAGTGATGAAAGTTCAAAAAACCTGGAACGGATGGAACTCATATCTTCGAGTGTTAAAGAAGCGGGAGAATCCACCTCAGGGATTGCTGAGTCATCCCATGGTATCGCGGATCTTGCATCTCGTCTCCGGGTTCAGGCAGATCGGTTTATCCTACAATAATCGGACTTTGGGGGAATTATTCCCGGACAGATAACCATTATGGGGATCCAGTTCATACATTCGATCATGCACAGGTTCATAAGAATTTTCACGGTTATTATGGTGATGGCGGCAGCGGTGGTTTTCTCCGCATCAGCTGCAACCTCCCTGACTGAAGATGATTCCCGGTTTCTCAATGATGTGATTAACGAAGGCATTCCGATGCTATATGTCATCCCGGCAGCCATGAATGCCGGTATCTTTCATGGGGACGATGCCGCGATTGCATCAATAAGCCAGGAGCAGACTGCTGCCCTTGATGCCTTTATCACCAAGATAAACGGTTATACTCTTTCTGATGAAGTGAAAGCCGTTCGTGACCAGTTTATTTCTGCCGGAGATCTGTATAAGAAGGATCTGGCCGAGTATTCAACCCTGAATAAGTCATGCGGCTCCTGTATTGCAACAATGAACGAGATGTATCCGGAACTGATGGAAGAGGCAAAAAATACCAGCAACCAGGTAATTGCGTTCTTCCAAAAGAGCCAGGCTCCTATCTCCTGAATATTCCCTTTTATCTTATCTGCCGGGTCAGAGAGGTTATCGCTTCGCGATAGGCAGAAACATCAGGCTTGATGATAACAACCGGTATATCCACGATCCGCTCGATGAGGGTGGCGAGGATCGGCGCACAGATTATTCCGGCAGCACCCTCTTTTTCTGCCCTCACTGCAGATACAATACAGTCTTCCATCGTATTTGCCGTATACCCCTTTATCCGGTATTTTTTTCCCTCAACTGCCAGGGTCTGATTCCCTATCTCATCAAGAAGAAATTTTGCTCCGATGATTGCGATCATATCCTGATCATAGGGTTCAAGAGCCTGAACAATTGCCCTGACTGTAGAAAACCGGGGATCCCGTTCCCCTGAAGTGATCTTATAGATGGTGGCAGCCGGTAGCCCGGCAAGTTCAGCAAGCTCTTTCAGACTCATATGTTTTCTATCGAGTGCGGTTTCAAGAGCCTCCCTGAAGTCCTGCCTGAATATCTCTCGTGAAAACATATACTACAATTGTATCGATTCTGAATTATAACTTTGTATAATAAGTCATAAATTCCTTGCACTTAGGGTAATTACTATATTGCCGGGTAACATATCTTTCTGTATGTCAGAAGATATCATTCATGAGATCACGATCCTGCCCGGTTGTAACCGGCGTGGTGTTCCCGAAGGGTTTGATGAGATTCGGATCAGACCGGGTGATACCATCTCCATCGTCGGTCCGACCGGTTCGGGGAAAAGTGCACTCATCAATGATATCGAAATATTTGCCAATCATGACACTGTCACCGGGAGGCAGGTGCTCGTCAATGGAAAACATCCTCCTGAACATTTTATCCGTGATCCTGCCAGAAAACCGGTTGCCATGATCACCCAGAATACCCGGTGCCTGTGTGATCTGAGTGTAGAGGATTTTCTTCTGATGCATACGAAATCCCGGAGAATTGATGGCAATCATCTGATTGATGAGACAATCACCCTGGCAAATCAGTTCACCGGTGAGGCGATCCGGCATCATGTGCGAATGACCCAGTTATCAGGCGGGCAGACCCGGTCATTGATGGTAGCAGATGCGATTCTCATATCCAATACACCGATTATCCTTCTGGATGAGGTTGAAAATGCCGGCATATTTAAAGACCGTGTGATCGAGGCCCTTCGCCAGTATCATAAGGCACTCCTTTTTGTGACACATGATCCCCTAGTTTCACTTCTCTCTGATCGGCGGATTGTTATGCAGGACGGAGCTGTTTCCAAGGTGATCACTCCGAATGGATCTGAGCAATCCGTTCTGTCACAGATGCTCGCCTATGATGCTGCCATTGCAAGGGTTCGTGAGATGATCCGGGCCGGAGAACTCATCACCGGGGTTATCCCTGCGTGAACTGATGCGGTTCATTATTGTAGCCGGTCCTCCTTCTACCGGCAAAACAGCTGTTATCAGGCAGATCATCAGAACGATGCCTGATTCCCGGTTTGCATACCTGAAGATCGATGTTGTCACTGCAACTGAGGATGAAGAGCTTGCCGCAGAATTCGGTATCCCTACAAAGAAGGTGTATTCCGGAGATCTCTGTCCTGATCATGCAGGGATCATGGTCATGGATGATGCTATCAGCTGGGCGATAGATCTGAAAGCAGATTTCCTGATCGTTGAGAGTGCCGGACTGTGTCTGCGATGCACCCCGTATACCACCCAGTCACTCGGAATTGTAGTTCTTTCTGCAGTATCTGGAATTCATTCTCCGGTGAAGATGGCTCCGATGATTGCTCTTGCCGATCTGGCAGTTGTTACCCGGATTGATCTCGTCACCCAGGCTGAAAAAGAGGTATTCAGGGAGAGAATCAGGGGAATCAGCTCAGGTATTGAGATCATTGAAACAAATGCCATTCAGGGAACCGGACTGCGGTTTCTCATCAGATCCCTTCGTGAAGGACCGGAAATTCATGATCAGAAAACCATCACCCTTCGGGGAATCCCCCCGCTCGGAGTCTGCACGGTCTGTATCGGGAAGACGTCTATCGGCTGGCAGAACCACTTCGGAGTCATCCGAAAATTAGAAGGGGCTGATTACCTGTACCGGGGTGACTGATGATGATTCCCGGAGGAAAACCTGTTTCTATTGCGAAGGAAGACGTTGCCCGACAAGAAGAATCCTGGACGCCTCCGGGTCGAAACTGCGGGGCTTGTGGTGTTGAGAACTGTTCAGTATTTTTGGACCTGATCAGCCAGGGATTGAGACGGGAGAGTGATTGTCCGTTTTATCCAGGTCAGACTGTAGAGCCACCGGTCTCATCTCATATACCGCAGGATACAGATATCCTCGGCAATCCTATCGATTTTGTCCTGATGCCTCTTCCCGGAGAAGTTTCGGCACGAAAGATCCTTCTTCCCTTCAGACCTGACCTGGTTGAACGATGGAATATCAGCCCTGGTGATATTCTGATCGGACGACCCATGGGAGCCGGATGTCCGGTTCAGCATGTTCTCAAAGTTCT
>CAZXRT010000290.1:861-3493 GCA_964642535.1 uncultured Methanospirillum sp. | reverse complement strand
TCGCCTGAGATACCCCTGGAATCTTCCGGGAACGCTGACCAGGCATCAGGATCAGCAGAAATTTCCCCTGAAGAAAAACCCGATGAGGGGAGCGGGTGTGAATGGGGGGGAACCTGGGATACCTCATACGAAACGATGCAGATGGTCCAGACCGGAACGTCAGTATCAGGAACATATGACTATAAATCCGGGCAGATTACCGGAACCGTGAAAGGGAAGAATCTTTCAGGAACCTGGCAGGAGACAGAAGGAACGGAGACGAACCATGGCCCGGTCCAGCTTACCATGAGTGATGACTGCGATTCCTTTACCGGTCAGTGGAAACATGAAGGCAGCGAGTACTGGAATGGCCACTGGACCGGAAAGAGAGTATCCGGGAAGAAGGCCTGATCACCTCCGTTTTTCATCCATAGATATTCCCATGTACCGGAGATTCCCTGGAACTGACCCGGGAAATCGTTAAATACTTCTAAAAGAAGGAGAGATACCAGATACGCATGCTCCACCATTCTTCTTTTGCAGCATACACCCCGGCCCAGGTGAGGGATCAGTTTCAGCAGATCCGGGATATGCAGCCGACACTGGGATGTGTCTTCAGCTCAACCGCCATCGGTATCCCGGAACTTGTCTCTGAACTCGCATCACTGAATATTCCGGTATTCGGCTGCACGACCGGAGGAGAGATCCTCTCCGGATGTGATGCTCCTCCGGTATCTGACCAGTCAGCGGTCTGCTGTTTCATCGATCCTGACCCCTCTCTCTTTTCCGTGATGCTGTTTGAGAAAGGAGCGCTTTTGGAAGATGAACTGGGAAGACAGATCGGAAGATGGGGTGCGACCCTCTTTGATGAACCGGGGTTTATCATTGTGATATCAGGCCTGACCAATAACGCAGAGGCGATTGTCAGGGGGATGGAAGAGATATGCCCTCCGAATACTCCGGTTTATGGTGGAATTGCTGCAGATGACGGCGATTTTTTGGAGACAACTGTCTATACCCACCAGGGATCCTCCACAAACGGGGCAGCGGTGATCGCCTTTGACAGGACAAAGGTGATTATGGATGGACTCGCATCCAGCGGCTGGACCGGTGTCGGAATTGATATGGTGATCACCTCATCTGAAGAGAACACGGTATATACCATCAATGACAGACCGGCAACCCAGGTGATCAGGGAGTATCTGAACGTGGAGGATGAGGCCCTTATCAGAGTCGGAGCAACATTTCCGCTCCTCCTGAAGATGCCTGACGGGAGCGAGGTGCTTCGTGCCTTCCTCTCGGCTGACCATGACCGGGGAGCCCTTGTTTTTGCCGGGTATGTGCCCCAGGGCTCAAAAGTCCGGTTCTCCAGTTCGTTTGGATATACCACTATAAAGGAGACGATCCAGCGCCTGGAGGACTATCATACCTCAAGCCCGCAGGCTGATCTGATCCTGCTCTTCTCCTGCATGGCACGCTACCAGGTTGCCGGCCCCCTGATAAAAGACGAGATCCAGGCGGTCTTTGACCTGTGGAATGCACCGGTCATCGGGTTTTTTGCCTACGGAGAGATGGGATGCAGCTCCTCCTTGCCATGTGTGTTTTACAACGAGACCCTCACTCTTGTCAGATTTGTCTTCCCCGGGGAATGATATGAATCAGGTAGATCAGTTGTGGGATGTGATACAGCCCCTGATGGAAGGGATGACACCTGAGCAGCAGAAGACAATTCGTGAGCAGTTCCACCGGGTTGAGACACAATTCTCGCGTCTCGAAAATAAATATCTCCAGGCCATCCAGAACCGGCATGCGGTTCATGCTCTCCTGACCAGAACTTCGGATGATCTCCTCCGGAGATACCAGACGCTCTTTGACCATTCCGGGACCGCCATGATGGTGATTGAGGAGGACGGGACGGTATCTCTTGTCAACTCTCTCTGTGAGACCTTGCTTGGGTATCAACGCGGGGAGATTGAAAATACCATGCTCTTTACCGATATCCTTGTAAAAGAGGGCAGAAGTGCCGCGATGGAGTACTTCCGGAGAAGAAAGGCCCATGAACCCGGGACATCGGACCTGTTTCAGACAAAGGCCGTCACAAGGCAGGGAAAGGTTCTGGACTTTGCCCTCATCATCGGGATGTTTCCCGATTCAACGCAGGGTATTGTATCAATCATTGATATCACAAAACATAATATTGCACGGGATAAGTTACTGGAAAGCGAAAAGAGGTTTCGTACCCAGTACGAATTTCTCCAGCAACTGATCGAAACCATTCCAAGTCCCGTCTTTTACCGCGATCCCCAGGGGATCTACCAGGGGTGTAACAAGGCGTTATCGGCATTTACCGGAAAGAGCAGGGAAGAAGTCATCGGGAAATCGGTGTATGAAGTATGGCCAAAAGAGATGGCTGATACCCTGTTTTACAAGGATATGATCCTTATCAGCATTCCGGGAGTTCAGACCTATGAAGTCGTCCTGCAACATCGGGACGGGACTGCCCATACAGTTATCGTACATAAAGCGACGTATTTTAACCCTGACGGTTCGGTGATGGGAATTATCGGGGTTATCACCGACATCTCGAAACGGAAAACCGCAGAAGAAAGGCTGCGAAAAAGTGAAGAGCGCCACCGGATGCTTTTGCAGAATG
>CAZXRT010000290.1:0-851 GCA_964642535.1 uncultured Methanospirillum sp. | reverse complement strand
ATCGTCTACGCGGTAACAGGTGAAAAGAGCGGAAAAATCCTTGAGGGAAATGATCGCATCTGCCAGATCCTTGACTATCCACGCGAAGAGCTGCTTGGCATACCGGTATCAGATCTTCTTAAGTCCGCTGAGCTGACCGGACAGGGGAATTTCTCTGAAGAGATCATTGCAAAAAAACACCTGATCTTTGAGAGTGAGATCGCACGAAGAGACAGGTCCCGTGTCCCGGTTGAGGTAAGCGCCCGTCTCTTTGAGCTCCAGGGAGAGTTGATGGTCCTGGCGGTAGTTCGGGATATCACTGAACGCAGGATGATCGAACAGGAGAGGGAATACTACCTGGCCGAGCTGAAACGCAATTCCCAGGCCCTTCAGGAGGCAAACGATAAACTCAACCTTCTCAGCCGGATAACCGTGCATGACATGAATAACCAGCTGACCACCATCATCGGCCTCCAGGTTCTGGAACGCGATGAATTTCCGGACCCTCATCTTCAGGAATATCTTGCGATTCAGAACCGTGCGATCAGGAATCTCCAGGAACAGATCCAGTTCATCAAAGAGTACCAGAATATCGGCAGTCAGTCTCCCCGGTGGCATGATGTTGCCAATCTTGTCAGTTCAGCAGCGGCAACCCTTCCCCTCTCACCGGTCACGCTCACCGTGGACTGCGGGCAGTATGAGGTTTATGCAGACCCGCTGATCGTCAAGGTATTCTATACCCTTCTTGAGAATGCGATCCGGCATGGTGAAGGAGTGACACAGGTGCATTTCTCCTGTCAAAGAAGCGAGAGCGGACTTACCATCATCTGCGAGGATGATGGCGAAGGGGTGCCTGCCGAACATAAAGAGAA
>CAZXRT010000289.1:0-3496 GCA_964642535.1 uncultured Methanospirillum sp. | reverse complement strand
CTGATGCCGTTTGAAGGTACCCGTGCGTGGGAGGAAAATGCACTTCCTGTACCTGAACGGGTATTCAGGCAGTTTAAAGAGGATGTTCGCCGCTCATTTGATCTGCCGATGCTCAGATCCGTATTTCCGGCAGGAACCGTGCTCCGTGACGTTATCATCGAGGAATCGGGAGCAATGTCGTATGGAAGGCAGATGGGATCATATCCGATCCTTGCAGGAATTCCTCTGCCTCTTCCTGTCCGGACGATCACGGACCTCGTCGTCGTGGATCACGGGATGCGATCAGTCACTGCTCTTCCCTGGCCGGTCCCGGTAAATACACTCTCTGCAAAGACATTAAAGTGGATTCCCGGCCTGAGCCGGCCGGCGCAGGCACGCATTCTTGCAAAGCGACCGTTTCCAGATCACTCCTCCCTGGAAAAGGCCGCCGGGTGTTCCCTTCCCCCAATCTTCTCCTTCACATCTCCCGCAGTTCCATAACGGTGAAGATATCCGACTTGGTGATGATTCCGGTAAGGGTCCCGTCTTCGATCACCGGGATTCTTCCGATATCACGCTGGGTCATGATCCGGAGTGCATCGATGACCGGGGCATCGGGGCCGAGAGTGAGCACATCCCGTGACATGGTATCCCTGACCTGCATCGCGTCCCGGTCTATTGGTGATATTCGGGAGAGATCGGTCAGGGTGATGATCCCAATCACATATCCTTTCTCAACAACCGGAAACCCGAGATGTTTGGTCTGGTACATCAGACTGATAACCTCATCGAGGGGCATGGATGGAGGAACGGTCTGAACGGGGCGTGACATGATATCACGGATTCTGACGTCCTTTAAGAGAAATTTATATCTGGTGACATTGGATTCCTGCCCGGCCCCGATATAGATGAAAAAGGCGATCAGGATCAGGATTGGGGAGAAGACGATCAATCCGATAATCCCGAATATGACCGCAAATCCCTTTCCTATGGCAGAAGCGATCTCAGTAGCCCGGTGCAGGGGCATTTTCAGCGCAAGGTACGCTCTGAGGACCCTTCCCCCGTCCATGGGAAATGCCGGAAGGAGATTGAAGAGAAAAAGGAGGATGTTGAGGATTGCAAGATACCCGAAGATATACATGACAACGCCTGCAGTGGCCGGGGGAATGGCTAGTTGGGATACTCCGTAGAGCAGCCCGATGCAGATAACGCCAAAGAGCAGGCTCATCATCGGTCCGGCAAGAGCCATCCAGAACTCAACCCGTGGATCAGTGTCACGATCCTCGATCGATGCTACGCCGCCGAAAAAAAGGAGGGTAATGCTCTCAATCCGGATCCCTGATCTCCGTGCAATCAGGGAATGAGAGAGTTCATGGACAAAGACTCCAAAAAAAAGCCCGCAGGCAACGATAAATCCAAGAAGGTAGGGATAATACCCGGTATTAATCAGGCTGTCATCGATATGGACTCCAAAGAGATCACTGACCATGGCTATCGTATAGGCAATATCGGTCCCGATGATCCACGCAAAGAGGGGGATGATTAAAAGAAAGGTGAAATGAATCATGATCGGAATTCCAAAGAGCCGACCAATGCGCAGTGATCCTTCCATAAATACTGTATGTGCCACTGTTCCATAAACACGTAGCGAAAGAGCGATTCCAGCGGCTGACCCTTATCCGGGAATTGATACTTCCAGCCAGCAATTCACGGGGAGAATGACGAAAACCGGGTCGGCATTACCTGGTACGGAAGGATGCAAAAAGGATGACGCTATGATCATATTTTTTACGGTTCTTGTATATATTTAAATAGAGTATGAAGAATCAGATTACTGACCTTATCGGCCTGAAGATCTACTCTGAGAACGGTATGTTCATCGGAGAGGTGGAAGATCTTGTTCTTGATATCGATTCCAAGCGTATTGATTCGGTCGGAGCAGGAAAACTGAATCCTGAAGTAATTGAGGTGAAAACTCACAAAGGGATCAAGATTCCATTCAGACTGGTAAAGAGCATTTCTGATGTTGTCGTGATTCGTCATATCCCGAATATGTTTAAGGAAGAGACGGATCTCTGATCGCCCCTCATCGGTGAGTATCCGGTTGTTCTTCTCCCCGCTGCGATAACTGAATAATCTACGTAATAATCTAAGGATTTTGTGAAAGAAAGGGAAATATACGCAGGAATCAGGGCTGTCCCTCCGGTTATCATCCGTCTTGACGGGAGAGCGTTTCACTCCCTTCTTGCTGACCATTCTTTCGCACGGCCCTATGACAACACCTTCGCGGACGGGATGGTGCGTGTCTGCACAGATTTTTTTACGAAAAGCGGATTCACTCCCCTCCTTGCCTATACCTTCTCTGATGAGATCAGTCTGCTTTTTCCTGAACTTCCCTTTGATGGAAGGATAGAAAAACTGGCGTCTGTTTGTGCATCATTTGCTTCCAGTTCCCTGACGATTGCGCTTCGGCTGAACGACCCGGTGGCCTTCGACGCCAGGATTATCCCGGTTGAGTCGGGCCATGTCTCGGGATACCTGGCATGGAGGCAGAAAGAGGCGTGGCGGAACCACATGAATGGATATAGCCAGACCGTCCTGGTGCGGCAGGGAATGAAGCCTCATCTTGTACAACGACAACTGGATGGTCTGAAAGCCGCTGAATTGCATGAGATCTGTTTTCAGAACGGCATTAATCTTGCAACCACACCCTCATGGGAGCGACGGGGAATCATGGTGTATAAAAAGCAGGCTCAAAAAGAGGGGATGAATCCGGTCACCGGGGAGAAAACCCTGGCGATCCGTCATATTGTTGTGGAGGACCGCGATCTTCCCCTCTTCTCCGGGCCGCAGGGACAAGAGCTGATTATGAGCCTGATCAGCCGTTCCGACGCCTGTTAAAGGGTATCTTCATCAGGTCCGGCTTTCAATCTGTATCAGATGTCCTCACACCATTCTTCTCAATCATCCCCCGGGTGGAAGATTCTGCCCCCGTTTTTCCTGTATTGCTGCGTCATTCTGATGATCTGTTCCGGGGTATCTGCTGAAAAAACCTCAACACAACTAACAATCGGAATAACCCCTGAGAATCCGTCAAACCTCTCATTTTATATTACCGGGTACCTGACTGACAGTTCAGGAAAATCTCTCGGGAACAAACGGGTAACCCTTGAATCATCGTATTTCAGTGTTGATGATTCAGACGATTTCTCTTTTATTGCAGTCAAAGAGACGGAGAGGGATGGAAAATATTCCTTCTTCAGACCGGCGGACACCCCGCCTGAGTTCCTCATCGTCCGGTTTTCTGGAAATGACGAGTATGAGCGGACCGCCAGCCCGGTGCTTCCCGTCAGGGGAATCGGGACTGATGACCCCCAGGTGAGATCTGGCAGGACCGGAAGTATCACGATCTCAACAACTCCCCAGGAGGCGGACATCTTCATCGACGGTGAGTATTACGGGCTCTCATACAAGCGGATCTCCGGGCTTGCCGAGGGATCCCATAATGTGACAATCT
>CAZXRT010000288.1:0-3510 GCA_964642535.1 uncultured Methanospirillum sp. | reverse complement strand
AGATCTAATACCCGTTTCCCTTTCAGATCATCACCTTTGGGGAACCCCAGGATCGATGCACCGAAGGGATTTACATACTCAATAATACCATCCTGATGAATTCCGATCCCAAAATGCGATGTCTCGATGATAGTTCGGAATTTTTCCTCGCTCTCCTGGAGTTTATCCTCCATGAGTTTTCGCTCAGTGATATCAGTTGCAATCTCAAGCCTGACCATCCGTCCGTCCGTCCACCGGATCGCCCGGTCCCGGCATTCATACCATCGCTTATTCAGGGTGTTGAAAAATTCCCAACGGTATACACCTGTCTCACCGGTTTTGTCAATGAGAAGATGGTTTGTGCAGAACAAGCAGGGTTCATCCCGGCCATCCTGCAGGAACTGAAAACATTTTTTTCCTGCACTCTCCCCGAATACCTTTCTCCCTTTCTGGTTTACAAACAGGATCTCATGGGTATTCATATCAGAAACATAGATAAGGGCATCAATGCTGTCAAGGATGATGTACAGTTGTGCCTTGATCTCTTCAATGAATGCAGGATTTGCATTCTCATCGCTGTTCTGTGCTGATGCATCCTGTAATGCCTGAACAGAGGCAGATTTGGCAGTTTTATCAGAAAGCAGGTCTGAATCAATAATGGAATGCTTACGCAGATAGTTCAGAATTTTCTCCGAATGGATCCATTCCCGGTCAAGGCCTGATATCATCTCATCGATCTGCGATACCGCAGTCATGATGGTATCCTGAATTTTCGTATCGCTACAGATCCGGGTTGATAATGCAATCACGGTAAGGGGATTTCTGACCCCGTCGTTCAGGATCGCCAGCTTGGTGATGTTCTCCTGAATCTGGCGGGTCGCTGCGTCTTTCTCCCGTTCCAGTTTCCTCTCTCCGGTCACATCGCGTCCCTGTGCGATGGTTGCGACAGGATTCTTCCCTTCCGGGTCGTACAGCGTTGCCGAGTTCCAGAGAACTTCCCTGACAGACCCGTCCTGATGCTGGATGTCCAGTTCCACGGTCTCCCACCTGACTCCGTCCAGGGTTGTTCTGATAAGCCGCATCGTCCGGTCTGCCTGGCCGGGAGGAAAGATGGTGTCAAGAGGGCTTCCGATGAGTTCCCTGGCTGGTTTTCCAACAAGCATCTCACAGGCCCGGTTCACGCGGGTGATGATACAATCAGCGTTCCAGACGATGATTGGGCCGGATGCATTGGCAATCAGGTTTTCGAGAAATGCATGATTCTCTCTCAGTGCGATCTCATCCTGCTTTTTCTTCGTCACATCAAGAACGAGGGTTGCAAACTGGCCTTTTTCAGGAGAGTAGGCAGTAACTTCGTAGTACTTTTCCAGTTCGCTGCTGTATTGCTCGATATGTCTCTCTTTCCCGGTGAGAGCCACCTGGCCGTAGGTTTCAATCCAATAGGGCTCGGTTCCTGGCAGGATTTCCAGAACCCTTCTGCCGATGATCTCTTTGGCAGAAAGTCCGGTCAGGGATTCAAATGCCGGATTGACGTCAAGGAACCGGTAATCAATGGGCTTCCCGGTTTCGTCGCAGATGATCTCGTGAAGAGCGATTCCGACCACATTTGTATCAAAGAGCTGGCGATACCGCTTCTCCTCACGCTCAATCTCTTCCTGTGCGGCATAGATCTCTTCAAGCTGGGTCTTCAATTCTTCTTCTGAAGATGCCAGTTGTTCGTATGCAGACAGGAGTTCGTCATTCTTCCTGGCAAGATCTGTCTCTGCTCTCTTTCGGAGCGTGATATCCTCAATAGTTCCTTCATACCAGCGAATATCTCCCTTTTTATCACGCGATGCCCTGACATTCATCGATATCCATCGGGTTTCTCCGCTTCTGTGCCTGATTTCGGTCTCAAATCCCCTGATCTCTCCCGACCGGGTCAGCAGATCCCCCATGATCTGCCGATCCTGCGGTCTGACGTAGAGTTCCCTGCCGATATCGCTGATGAGCGATTTCATCTCTTCCGGGGATTCAAACCCGGCAATTTGGGCAAATGCCGGATTCATGTCAAGATACCGGCCTGCAGGAGTGCTCCGGAATATCCCTAATATGGCATTTTCAAAAAGGGACCTGAACCGCTGTTCACTCTTCACCAGTTCCTGCCTGTCTCTCCTGATGGCGATGGCTTTCTGAATTTTAAAGGAGAGTTCGACAAACTGGGCCCCCGGTTCTCCTCCTTTCTGGACGTAAAAGTCCACTCCGTTCTCAATCGCTTCGATGACCACCTCTTCCCTTCCCCTTCCGGTAAAGAGGATAAAGGGGATGTCTCCTGCTTTTTCTCTCACATTTTTGAGGAACTCAATCCCGCTCATCCCTGTCATCTGGTAATCGGAGATGATGGCATCGTACGAACCTGTCTGGAGGGCAGAAAGGGCCTCTTTTGCTGAAATCCGGGTATCAACCCGGTAATTCCCGGTTCGTTCAAGGAAGATCTTGCCCAGGGTGAGCAGATCCATCTCGTCGTCTACCAGGAGGAGAGAGTATGTTTCAGTGATTGGCCCTTGCGATGACGTATCACTGATGAAAGGGAGGGAATCAGGCATGGGTTCTTCTTTTTCCATGAGCAGGGACCTGGGGTCTGCCGGACTGGTCCGGGGGACGGACTGAAAGGGATCTTGGCTCTGGATTCGTTAATAGGTATCGATTCGGGGATGATACCATCCTGATACTCCGTTCCTGAGGGATGGATAATGGTTCCCCCGTTTCAGGCCGGATCAGATGAACCTTCCGTACCTGGTATCAGATCAAGGTCTGCGATGAGGGCCCGGGCTGAAGGGTACCGGTCTTCAGGGTTTTCCAGAAGGCATTTTCTGATTATTTGCAGGATATGGCTTCCAATCTCTGCCTGGAACACCGGTTCAGTCCCGCCGGGAACCTCTGCCCTTCCGGTGATGAGTTCGGTAAAAACCATTCCTGTCTGCCATATGTCAGTTCCCACCCCACACTCCGGCGGATTCTGACGCTGCTCCGGTGCAGCATACCGGGGAGAGAATCCCCAGACCGGCCAGCGTGACAGGTCTGAACGGGCCAGTCCCCAGTCAGTCAGTTTCGGGACTCCCTTTTCTGTCAGGAGGATATTTGTCGGTTTTATGTCGCAATGGATGACTCCTTTGTCATGAGCATAGATAAGAGCTGATACCAGTTGTCTGATGATGAACACGGCTTTTTCGACAGGTACCGGCCGTGCGAGGTCTGCGACCGACCCCGGGAGGTATTCAATCTCCATGTAGGGGATGGGGAGGATGTTAGCCGAGAGAACGGTGGCAATGTTCTCGTGACTGAGTTCTCTCCAGAGATGGATCTCCTGCATAAATGACATTCCGGTATTTTCATCATCCCTGGAAGGAATTTTTACGACTACCGGTCTTCCATCCTGCAGGCGCTCTGCATACCAGATGGTCCCGACTCCTCCCTGAGCCAGGACCTTCTCGTGGGTGTATCTCCCTGGCAAGGGAAAAGAAAGAGCATCCCCGGCTGAGATGTTCGTCT
>CAZXRT010000287.1:0-3512 GCA_964642535.1 uncultured Methanospirillum sp. | reverse complement strand
ATATTCCGGTCGTATTTCTCACCGGGCAGTCGGATGAGGCAACGATAATCAAGGCAATTGCATGTGAGCCGTTTGGATATATCGTCAAACCTTTTGAGGATCGGACCCTGAAGACCACCATTGCGATGGCTCTGTACAAACACTCGATAGACCAGAAACTGAAGGCGAGTGAGGCCCGGTACCGGAGGATTGCGGAGGGTTCAGATCATCTGATCCTGATCCTCAATCCTGACCTGACCATCGAATACGCAAATGAAGCCGGTTCAGCCATGATGGGAATTCCTCCTGAACAAATGGCAGGAAAGCAGTTATCTGATCTTATCACGCCTGAAGACGTTCCGGACGTTCATACCCACATTCAATCAGCACTTCAGGAGTCCGCAGCGGTCCGGAGTCGTGTCAGGCTTCATCTTTCCGGGAACGAATTCTGGTTTGATGCAACCTTTACCCCGATTCCAGCCACCGATGATACTGTGCAGATTCTCTGGATTGCCCGTGACATCTCTGACCTGGTTCAGATTCAGAAATCAATCGAGATAGAAGGGATACAACAGATTGAGAAAAACATGGAGCAGTTCCAGATCGTAAATGACCAGATTCGAAATCCCCTGACCATCATCGCCTCCATTGTATCAGAGATGGACATTCCTGAAGCAGAGACCATACAGGAACAGGTGCGTAAAATCGACGATCTGGTGACCCGTCTGGATAAAGGATGGATAGAATCGAATAAAGTGAGAGCATTTCTGATGCGTCACTTCAAACATGGACTCCTGGTATCAGGATCATGATCGGGGAGCCATATCCCCGATCTGTCCCATTCCCATCAGGTTCAGAAGATACAGATCATATCATCGGCTTTTCTTATGGAATTGAGCCTTTCTTCCAGCCGGTTATTCCAGAATGAGTCCGGATAGCAGATCCCGGATACCCGGGCCGTTCAGGTCTTCCTCGACCCAGCTCATCATTCTGATCATCCTGCTTATCCCGGTAATTATCCTCGGAATCTCCTACGAAACAGATACTGCCCTTAAGGATTCCACCCGGGAAAAACTGGTCACGCTGGCCAACACGACCGCTGTTCATCTAAGCGGCGACGAGTTTGATACCATCAGGCCGGGCGATGAAAACTCTGAGGAATTTCTCAAAGTACGGGATTTCCTCTATCAGACCCTGATCTCCGATCCCCGGATCTTTTCCATCTATACGATGCGAAAAAATGATTCCGTACTGGAATTTGTGGTTGATGCAGAGTATGGCATCTCTCCTGATACCCCCCCTGTCGGGGAGGTATATGATTACCAGGCCGTTTATGCGACTGATAACCCTGAGATTATTCAGGGTTTTTCTCACCCGGTAGCGGATCAGGAATTTACCACCGATCACTGGGGTACGGTCCTCTCCGGGTTTGCCCCCATTGTCAATTCGAAGGGAACGGTTGTCGGGATTGTCGGTGTTGATATCATCGTGACATCGGTCGTCAGTGAACAGAATAAACTGAAAACCTTCTTCTTTTTTTTCGGTATGGCAGTTCTCATCCTCCTTGTGACAGGTATTATCGTAATTGAAAGGAGACGGGAGAGAGCGGACCGGGTAATCAGGGAGAGCGAAGAACGGTTCAAAGCAATCTTTTCCATGGTTCCTGACCCCATCATCATCACCCGTGCATGTGATGGGACCATTCTCATGTACAACACCGCTATGGAGACGATCGCGGGGATTTCCGGCTCTGATTGTATCGGGAAAAAAATCCAGGATCTGAAGATCTGGTCATCTGACCATGAACGATCCCTCTTTCTTGATGAGATGAGAGCGGAAAATCCCGGGAAATTACAGTCTTCCTGGGTCAGACCTGACGGAGAGGTTCGAAATATCCTCTATTCATTCCGGAAACTGAAATTCCAGGATGAGGATGTAGTCCTCCATGTCGGTTGGGATATTACCGATATCAAAAGAGCAGAACAGGCTTTGCGGGATTCAGAAGAGATGTTTCGAAATCCGGTGCAGCACTCTCCGGTTGGAGTCTTTCTCTACCAGAATTCGGCATTCAGGTATATCAATCCCCGTCTTGCCAGCCTCTTCGGATACGAACCTGAAGAGATCCTTGCGATCTCTTTTGACGAACTGGTTGTGCCCGAAGAGAGAGAGGCAGTCAGAAACTTCCTGCCTTCCGGAGGTGAGGATGATGGCACAGAAAAAGGATTCGAGTTCAGGGGCCTTCGAAAAGACGGGTCGGTCTTTTTCCTTGAGGTATACACCTCGCTGCTGACCTACCAGTCTCTCCCTGCGGTATACGGGACGATCATCGATTGTACAGCCAGAAAACAGTCCGAGATGCAGCTCGTGCAGAGTGAGATGCAGTATCGTCTCATCGCAGACAATATGAAGGATGTTATCTGGATACTGGTTCCTGAAACATTCACGTTCCGGTACCTGAGCCCTTCCATCAGAAATCTGTTGGGATATTCAGCTGAAGAGTTCATGTCCCGGCCTTTTGACGGGGAATTATTGTCTGATACCGGCGAATCGCTTCGTGACATGATCCTGTCTTACACTGACCAGTATATCAGGACCCGAATCCGGGAATTCTTCTATCTTGAAGTAAAACTGAAAGACTCGTCCGGTCTTCCGGTTATTATAGAAATACTTGCAAACTGTTTTACGAACCGGGATACCGGGCATGTCGAAGTCCTGGGGATTTGCAGGGATATCACCGATCGAAAAGGGTATGAAGAGAGAATTGAACGCCAGAACATTGAATTATCAGCAGCATTCGAGGAAGCCCGGGCATCATATGAAGATATGTGTGCGATGGAGGCAGACAGAACCCATGCTTATGAAGTCCTCAAAGCTGAACAGGAAGAGCTGAGAAACACCCAGAAGATCCTGCAGAAAGCACAGAGTATCGCAAAGCTGGCAAATTACGAGGTGAAACTACCGGCAGATCAGGTATATGTATCTGAAGAATTCAGACGGATCCTCGGGATTGATCCCGATCTTCAGATCCCAAGTCCTGAGTCGATTGCCGGGATGATCCGGTCAGGGGAGAGAGAGGATCTGAAAGAGCTGATAAGAACCCTGGTTCAGGATGGGACTGCGTTTGTTTCAACGATATGGGTTGAGACTCACCGTGGTTCCCGAAGAGCGGTCAGGTTTCAGGGTGAGATCGAATCAGAGAACGATACTGTCCATACCATCTCCCTGATCGTCCAGGATATTACCGAACAGAAGATCATGGAGGATCAGATCACGGAGGCATATAAGGAGAAGGAGATCCTCCTGCGGGAGATCCACCACCGGGTGAAGAATAATATGCAGATCATCTCTTCTCTCCTCTCCCTGCAGTCCCGAGCCATCACCGATCCATCTGTCCAGGAACTCTTTCAGGAAACCCAGGGAAGGGTCCAGTCCCTCTCACTCGTTCATGAACTTCTCTACCAGTCAGATAACCTGAATAAGATTAATTACCGGATATATCTGCAGAAAATTACTTCCTATCTCATGAGTTCAGA
>CAZXRT010000286.1:0-3522 GCA_964642535.1 uncultured Methanospirillum sp. | reverse complement strand
ACCGCTGCATCCCGCCGCCACACGAATCATGATGGCAGCCGGCATACACCGCTCCACTTGAGAACTGGATCGCATACGCTCCATCTGTATGGGCTCCGCTGAACGGACATTCGTCCAGGACAAAGAGGTCACCACCGGCATACGGCCTCTGCTCATACCCGAGACCATGAGCCGTCAGCCACTCGCCCAGGTTAATCGCCGGCCCGCCTCCAGGACCCTGCCGGTCAGGACCCGGCTGGTGATCATCACCATCTGGTTTCAGGGAAGCAAGCGATGTGAGGAGATCAGCCGGGACCGTCCTGATCTCATCAGGCACCCGGACCAGACCAGACCGCCGGTGCGGCCGTTCATCGGTATGATCCCCTTTCCTCGATACCGTCCCGTACAGCTTCCATATCCGGCCGGCATTGAAGTTGGCAGTATCAACGTTCGCCTGGCTGTCAGAGAAGAGCCGGGTGAGCACGAAGAGACAGTCCTTCACCAGCTCACGGCTCGGGGCATCATTCGGGAGATCAATCCGGTACAGGAGATGAGCACCATTCCCGCTGTCCCCGATGATCGGGTCCGGCCAGCCCAGCTCATGGAGAAAACCCGCAACCTTTTCAGCACGGTCAAGTGCTGCACCATGCTCCGCATCGGTGGACGAGACCCCGGACGGCCGGACCGGATCAATATCGATCGGCAACCACCGGCGACGGATGATATCGCCATCAGCCGTGGTCGAGTCCTTCTTCCCGAGCCGGTGCTTCACCCGGTTCGCCCGCCGTGCAAGCAGGGCCGGGTTCACCTCGTTCAGAGTGATGTACACTCCGTGCGTCTGCGACAGGCTATCCAGGTATGCAGCAGCCTTGCCGAGAGCAGCATAGTCAGAAAAGTACCCGGAGGCCATCCCGTCATCAGTGATAGCCCGGAGCTCAACAACCGCACCACTCCCACAGAGGAGGTCAAGAACTGCTGAGTACTCCATGCCCATCCTCCCAGGTAACCGGCACCGCTCCGCCTGACGTAATCAGATACCGGATCCAGCCTTTTGTCGATAAAATCCATAGATGTGCATCCCCACAGAGGAGATCATTGCTCACCGCTTCTGCTATTCTGGTGATCTCCCCATGGTAGGCTGAAGCAGAGACCGGTGATCGGGTCCGCTTTACCTGAATGAGGAGAATGTCTGCCCGGTTCTTCCATGCGATAAGGTCAAAGAGCCCATGGGACCCCGCCGCACGCATGACTTCGTAACCAGCGTTCTGTAAGATAGTGCGAGCTTCATACTCTGCAGCACGGCCCGCAATGTAGCGGGCAGACATAATCTCACCGGTTGAATAGCGCCCGCAGGATTTTTCCAAACCTTCCCCGTCTGGGACCGGAGAGAGGCGAGTGACAGATCATAGCATGGATCAACCCGTTAACTATCCTACCTTCTGGAACACGAATAGTTAAATGCTGGTGCACTTTTTGAAGAATTTCTATAAAAAGGGAACCGGTATGATCAATCCTACCAGTGTGATTCATACCATCAACCTTAAAAAGTGGAAGAGTAAGATCAAAGCAAGCTCCCCGCAACTTCTGAGATGTGGTAATTGACTGAAGGCTGTGGGGGCTTCTATTCTGCATGGGGCATTCCCTCCGGTCTACGTATGGTAATTGCCCGTTTCTTTTCCAGGAAGTCACCAAGCCCATAAAACCCGGTCCGGGTCTCATACGCTTCGATGACCTCGTAATCAAAAATAGGTGGATTCAAGCTACTCACCAACCGCTTAAATAGCGGTCATACTAAAGTAGCATTATTACAATATTTAATTCTTATTCCTATTTTTGACGCTCTAAAGTGTCGATATATTCTATCAGAAGGTGTTTCTTTTCAAGTAAAAATTCTTGGAACAATTGATCCGACTTAACCGAGTCAGGCAAGAGCCCTTCTCCACAAACATGACAGTACCGGCTGTCCGAACCATTGATCTCCCTGCAATTGGGGCAGACTATCGGTTCCACGCATCCGGACAACTGCTGTGATTCAACCGGAATATTATTGAGTTTCAGCACTTCCCGGTCAATATCAGCCCCGGAGAGATGAGCATACACCTCAAACATATTGGTAGAAACCGACCCCCACATCATCATTTTAATGACCGACTCGCTCATGCCGCTCTGGATGAGATGGGTGATGCGGGTATGCCTGAAGATATGCAGGGTGAACTTCTTTTTGACCCCTGCCTTCTCTGCGGTCTTTGCGATGATCTTCTTCATGGCGTTGTAGGTCAGCTGCTCCCCGGTCTTTGAGAGAAATATCAGGTTCTCTCCGGTCGGGGAGCCGGGATACTCGGACCGCCATTTCATCAGGGACTCCTTGGTCAGCACCAGGCGGACATACCGGTCAACCCCGGTCTTGAAGTTGATGTTGACAATCACTCCATTCTTATCAATGCGGATGTTATGCCATTGTATCTGCCCGACTTCACCGATTCGGAATCCCCCCTCATAGAGGAAGGTGATCAGGCACCGGTCCCGGAGGGTATCAGTCGCCGCAATGAGGGCTTTCACCTCTTCCGGGCTGAGCAAATCTTCCGGAGTCCGCTTGGTGGCACCCTTCCGGCTGGGTACCTTAATACTGTTCAGTTTGGCCAGGGGGATTGTGGAGAGTTCTTCCTCGATCATCCACCGGTAAAACTGCTTGAGAATGGCTACGTGGTCGGCAATGGTATGGACGGCAAACGGCCTCCCATCCTTGGTGGACCCGTTCTTGATCTGCTTGACTGCTTCATACAGATCATAAATGGTCAGGTCCCTGAATGGAGGAATGAATCTTCGCCAGTTTACCAGGGTGTACGTGAGTTTCAGCTGCCGTTTGAGCTTGATATCATCCACGATTGAGCACCGGGAGATGAACATCCTGATGAGCTGGGCATCATCCGCGGTAATCTGTCCGGAGGAAAGGGCTTTGGATAGTGATTCCTCTCCACTGGTTGTTTTGATAGAGTGAAAAGAGTCAGATAGCGTAAGATGAGGGGAGGCCATGAAGAAAAATCCTACCTCATTGCGTAAGAATTTTTCCTTAGGCTCTAGGCCTCCTCGGCCTGAAGCCTCAGCCGAGATCCCAGACAAAATGTTCAAATCCTTCGAGCAAAAGAAGGTCAAATTGAAGGTTTTTCTATTCGCGCAAATCTCTTGATCGCAAGAGACTTTTTCAGATCTTTTGTTCCAGGAGGTGCCGCATCATTTCACCCCTGAAAATACGCTATACGCATATGGATCTTCATAGATAATAGGCATTTTTGTGATGGCACGGCACAGCATGATCCAGTCCGGCACACTTTTTTGAACATGTCTATTTCCATATCACAGGATGGTCCACCACAATGATCACAACAACGTGAGGATTATATTGTTCTATAAATAGGGGAGGTCTATTGAAAATTATTCCGTCTCCTATAACGGATTAATATTTCCGGTATATAGTTTTTCGTGGACCAACTTCTACCACATACACGATGAGTTTATTGTTTTGAATAGAGAGAATAGCCCGGT
>CAZXRT010000285.1:0-3524 GCA_964642535.1 uncultured Methanospirillum sp. | reverse complement strand
GCATTTGTTCTTGATACGCAGGGAACCGTAACCACCTGGAATCGTGAGATGGAGGATCTGACCGGGGTGAAAAAAGAAGACATTCTGGGAAAGGGTGATTCATCGCATGGGTTTGCGTTTTACGGGGAGTATCGTCCGGTTCTGGCAGATTATCTTCTCACCCGGAATGAGGAGATCCTTGCTGAATACAAGAACCTGATCATCGAAGGGGATACGATCCTTGCGGATATCCAGACCCGCAACCCGGTGACGAAAGTCTGGAACTGGTTCTGGATAAAAGCAGCTCCCCTGTATGATATGCACGGACAGGTGATCGGGGTTATTGAAATGCTCCGCGACATCACTCCCCGAAAACTGATGGAACTTGAAATTAAGCGGCAGAATGAGATATTTGAAGCTATCAGCCAGGCAGGCTCAAACATCCTGCAGTCAACAACCTTTCAGCACTGCCTCTCATCAACCATCCGGGTTATCGGCGAAGCTGCCGATGTCGCGGGGATCTGTCTCTTTGAGAACCATTCATTCAACCACGGGATCTCTTCTTTCCCGTTTCGGGGTTCATGGTTTGCTGATCAGACTGACGACCGCCTTTCACGGTTTTATGCGGGATATGAGATCGAGGATGAATCCTCGTATGATGGAGTCAGGGGCCTTATCGCAGAAGGAAAGACGGTATTTCGCCTGATCAAAAACCTCCCCGGGGAAACCCGGAACCTGTTTTCTTCGGCAGGAATCATATCAGTCCTCCTGGTACCGGTCATTATCGATGGTGAAAACCGGGGGGCTGTCGGTTTTTTGGAGAACAAATTCGAGCGTGTCTGGAGTAAGAAGGAGATATACGCGATGGAAATCGCATCAAGTCTGATTGGGAGCACATTTGTACGGTTCCAGGCCCGTGAAGCGCTTTCCCGCAGTGAGCGGCAGTTCAGAACCCTTGCCCAGAATATTCCGGGAATCGTGTTCCGGATATCACTCTCTGATTCGGATGTCGAATTTTACAATGATCATTTCGAAACCCTGACAGGATATTCTGCAAAAGAACTTGCCAGCGGGCAGATTAGTTCACTCATTCCCCTTATCCTCGGTGAAGAGAAAGACCAGGTGATTCAGACGAAGATGAATGCAATCATGACTGGTGAGGCGTATGATCTTCAGTACCGGATCATCGACAAACAGGGCCGGGTCAGGACAATGCTTGAACGTGGCAGGCCGGTGTCAGATGAGTCAGGAAACGTGGTCAGCATTGACGGGATCATCCAGGACGTCACTGATCACCAGGATTGAGACCGCACTCCTTTTTGCCTGCTCTGAAAGGATGGCCCGCCGGCTTGACAGGGTATGAGGGTAGAAATCGCCCATAATACAACCCCATGAGCAAAAAACCGCGATTCCTCCGATTGAGGAATCGCGGGTCCGGGATTCATCCTGGTACGGACGGAAAGAAGAGATGGGTCATACTTCGCTGATTACTATCAGTGCTGACCGGCAGAAACGGATCTGATTCCTTCACCTGACGCATGAGTCCTCCTTGCACCCCGGTCCGGCGTTTCAGCGACTCTCACATCACTGTCCCTGAAGGGATGAGAAGGTATGCTCTTTCAAAGTAATCTCCAGGCTCTTGTCCATTTCCTGGATTATCCGTTTCTCCTGTTTTCCATTCTCCCGGGCTGGTTTTAAGCGGAAAAGGTGCAATGCACCTTCAGCTCGCCTTTGTTCCTCCATCTTTCACTTGTCAAGCAGGGGCTGCTTCCCGATGCAGCTCCTGCACTGCTGACAGACTGCCTCTGCATGGTGAGAACTTCGGGCATGGTCTGTCTGATCAGCGGATGATCCTTCATGGAAGAAACAGAAGCAGAGCTTAGAAAAGAATAAGGATCGAAAAGGATAAATTTTCCGGTTTTCCGATAGATGAAAAATCTGCACCCTCATGAGAATATATGCCCGAAGGCACCGGAAATCATACCGATACTCTCCATCAGTGCACAACTCTGATGATGGAAGGGTAAGGATCATACGAGAATAACCGCTACGGCAGGAAAGAGGGTGCGCTCATGTCGTGATGAATACCGACAAGGACCGGAGAGGGATACTCCTGACGCTACTCGCTCATCACCCGATCACCGCGTGTATGAATCAGGGAAAAAATGGGAACGCAGTACCACAGAATCAGAGCCTGGCCCATCATCCGGAGATGGGGGGGTTACTGACTTTTGCTCCCGTCTTTTCTGCGAACCACCCTGATATTCACACCGTTGACCACCGGATCTCCGGTGACAATGTACCGGTGGATTACCTGCCCGAGAATCTCGACTACATCCCCGGGCCTGACATCCACCCCGGGAGTGGTGAACATCTTAACCGGAATCTCCCCGGTCCGGTCTGATACGATAAAATGCGGGCGGTTTAAGGATCTGAACCTGACTTCTTCGACAAGAGCCTCCAGACGAACCGGCTTGGAGATCATCTTCTCATTGATCTGCCTGATCTTGACGGTCTGCGCCTCTTTCTCATACAACGGGATAAGTTCCCGGTACTCTTTCTGACTCATGTAGTTGAGCAGCATCGGAATGAGAAGAAGGAACAGCAGTGTCGGCCCTGCCCAGATCAGTGTCCGGTATTCACCTGTCACCTGGAGATACCAGGCCAGAAAGATTGCAAAAAATGCAAAGACACCGAAATGAAGAATTGATGGCCTTACCGGAATTGAACGAATCTGCATTATGAAAAAAGGGGGGTTACTCGAGAGCCTCAATCTCTTTCTTGAATGCAATCCAGTAGATAACACCCACAAAGAGAAGTCCGCCCACGATATTTCCAAGGGTAACAATGATGACGTTATTCGTCCACATCGTCACCCAGTTCAATGTCTCCAGCTTTGCCGGCGTTATGTTAGCAATCTGTGCTTCGTTCAGGTACCCGGAGGTCATGATGGCTGCCGGGATGAAATACATGTTGGCAACACAGTGTTCAAACCCTGAGGAAACGAAAGCCATGATCGGGAACCAGATTCCGAAAAATTTACCGATTGCATCATCTGCACAGATACCCAGCAGAATTGCGAGGTTGACCAGCCAGTTACAACCGATACCTTTCAGGAATGCGGACCACATGCCCGCGACACCGAAGTAACTCACCTTCGCGATACCGATGGATACCGCCCTCAGACCAAACGCATTCACGGTTGCAAGTCCGGCTGCATTCCAGGTTACAAACGGACCGTTTGCCATGATGTAGGCATAGAAGATGGAACCGATCAGGTTACCGACATACACCCATATCCAGAGATTCAAGACTGACATCCAGCTGATTTTATGGATGAATGCTGCAAGGGGTGCAAGCATTGCATCGCCGGTAAAGAGTTCTGCCCCGGTCATTACGATGAGAATGACGCCGAGGGGGAATACCATCCCCATAATCAGCCGGGCTATTCCTTCTCCAAGGGTGGCAGCAACGCCCGTTGACACGATGATCATGAGGGATGCACCCATCCCCAAAATCCAACCAAGGAGGGAATTTCCTTTGAA
>CAZXRT010000284.1:0-3568 GCA_964642535.1 uncultured Methanospirillum sp. | reverse complement strand
ATCCTGAACCGGACCGATGAAGCACTGTCTGCATACGAACGGGCAATCGATCTTGATGAAGAGTACGCATTTCCCTGGTATAACAAGGGCAATATCCTTGCAGATGCAGGCAAATACTCAGAAGCACTTGACTGTTATGACGAGGCGGTAACCATTGACAAAACCTTTATCCTTGCATGGAAGGCTATGGCTGATATGCAGGCACGGCTGGGCAGGACAACGGATTCATTCAACTCATACCGGATTGCTGCAGAACTGGAGACGCTCTAAAGGAATGGGTGGCCTCCTTTGGAATCCACGACCCAATAATTCATCATGAGAAGACCACTCCTGAGTGACAGAGGGGGGATCATCCCCGGACGGGACCCGGATCGGGTCACGGTTCGCCTCCGGATGCCTGCCGGAGAGATTACACCAGATCAGCTCCGGGGAGTTGCTGATATCGCATCCCGTCACCATGCAGGTATCGCCCTGACCATACGACAAACGTTTGAACTCACCGGAGTTGACCCGGCATCCCTTCACTCCCTGATAGCAGACCTGGAGGCAAACGGAACTCCTCTTGGGAGTGAGAAGAATGAAGTGGTGAACATTACTGCCTGTCCGGGGACAGCCAGATGTAAATCCGCCCAGATTGATTCACTTTCACTTGCCCGGGCGATAGATGCTGCACATTTTGGGCGTGACATGCCGGTAAAGGTCAGAATTGCCGTCTCCTCCTGTCCTTATTCCTGTATGAGCGAGCGTCTTCAGGAGATTGGTATTACCGGCGTGGTCATGCCGTACCGGCGGGAAGGAGAGTGCACCGGCTGTGATAGTTGCACCCAGTACTGCAAGGAGGGTGCGATTGCAGTAAAAAACGGGGAATTGTTCATGGATATGGATCGGTGCATCCTGTGCGGGATGTGTATTATCAGCTGCCCGTACGAGATTATCCATGCCGATCCACCTGCTTACCAGATCACTGTCGGAGGCAGGCGTGGTCCCCGCCCTGCTCTGGGCCGACACCTGGTTACGGTAAAAACACCAGAAATGGCGTTGAAGGTCGTTGATATGATCATCGACTGGATATACCGGCACGCATATGAGGGATCACTACTGCAGGATCAGATCGATACCATGGAATATGACAAGTTCAAATGCCGGGTTATCCAGGCAATACCTCCAGAATGTATCGAAACCGGTTTTACTGGTCCTGACTCCTGTGAACTGCTGCTTTCATCATGAAGGTTATCCATATCGCGGGATGGTCTGGTTCAGGGAAGACCACTTTCATTCTGGATCTGATCGGGGCACTTGTGGAGCATGGAAAGGTAGGGACCATCAAGCATATCGGTGACCATGTCTGTGAAATCCCGAGCGGAAAAGACACAACACGGCACTTTCATGCAGGTTCATATGTTACATCAGGAATAGATCAGGAGAAGACCATGATCACCTGCCAGTCGGTATCCCTGCAGGAAAGCCTGGATATCCTTGCAGACTGTGACGTCAGGTATGCGATTCTGGAGGGCTTTAAAGATGTTCCCTTCAGAAAAGTGGTGATCGGGGATCTGGACCGGCCTGCTCTTCTGAAAAACCCGTCTGTCAGTGAGGTGATTGGCTCCCTGGCGGATTTTGATGATTATTATACTCTGTCTTCTCTTCTCCGGCAGGCCGGTCCTTGTCACGGGGATGAACAGATCTATTCTCTGACCGGTTCGACATCCATGAATGCGGGTTCTGTCTGCCTTCAGCTTGAGGATGAGATCGATGGGTGGAAAGATGTCTGTTCAGTTATTATTCGATACCAGCCGCCGGTTTTGAGTCCGCAGGGGCAGTTCTTTGCCCTGATCCGGACTGGTGTTCCCGGCACTGGATTTCAGGCATTAAGCTGGTGTCTCCATCTCCTTACCGGGCCTCAAAGCACTGCATCGGGAGGAAAATCCTGATCACAACCGGGATTTCCGGAGATGATCATGCCCGTCTGATCCGGATTGTTCAGGAGATCGATCAGGCACGCCCTGATCCCGGACCGGTGGTTGATGGGATTATCCCTGAGCTGATCCGGATCACCGGAAGGGCTCTTCTCCATCTCCGGCAATCTGAACCGAGATTTGGCAAGAGTGAGTGGCCATGGCTTTCCGGGATCAGTGCCGGTGATCTTGACAGCCGGCAGGCAAACAAGTTTCTCTGTGCCTGTATTCTTGAGATGCAGGCAGGAACCACTGATGTGTGGAACAATACTGCGTCTTTTGTCAGAGAGACTCTCAATGAGCCGGATAATCTCTGGAAAGAGATCAGATCCCATTCACCCCGGGGGTGGGCAGACCAGTTCTGGGAGTATGAACTCCATCCTGATCCGATTGTTCATAACCGTCTCTATGAAGTTGCCGGACGGATGCTCTGGTATTACCATGGGGATGCAAGACAGATCTGGGACGGATTGTCAGATAATCCCCGGGAAATTTTTGATCGGATCAGGGTTTTACATCTCCCCCGCTCCACCGCCTGCCTTGTGATCGGAGCCTTGAAGGATGAAGGGTATGTTGAAGGTGCGTTTGATATCGTGGGCGATGTCGTGGATTCACGGGTGTTGGCCCGGGTAGTGTGTGGGGAGGCAGGCAGGATAACTCCGTATCAGTCGCGAATGCTCGCCCGTCGGATTTGTGCCCGTGATCCCTGGATCCTTGACCGGCCACTCTACGTACTGGGGATGACGGCCTGTACTCCCGGCCCTGCCTGTCACCGCTGTCCTGCCAGTGCCGGGTGCCTCTACTCAGTCAGCAGATCACTCGGGGTTTCTGTTGGGACATCAGTCTATGAACGATTTTTCGGGCGAAAAACCGTCCAGAAGAGCTTAAAGTCGTGGATATGATCTCTGCGGTGCCGGTCAGCAGTCATCAGGATGGAGGATCTGAAACGATACTTTTCCGCTCTCCACGCATCGTGCCACGGATCGCTCTCGCAACGAGAGCACCTTCCGGTTCCCGCTCTTGACTTCAATAAAGATGATCTCTTTGACATCGTCTTCAGAGAGACCGTCAAAGACCACGAAATCGATAGGAGATCCAAGAAACCGTGCATCTGAAGGATTCCAGGAGAATGCAGGAAAATACGGGATCAGATGCTCGGTTACCTTCCCGTGTATCACTTCCCGGGATCTTCTGATTGCATCTCTTCGGATCCTATCCCCTTCCTGCATCCTCCAGTCCCTGCTTTGCAGGTCAACCTCGCGACGAATCTTTTCTCCTGCCTGGGTATTCAGGTGCTCGGTAATCGATGCAAGTTCTCTCTCCCTCCAGTCCTGGAAAATAGCTCTGGCACGACCTTCAAGACTTGCTTTCAGGCGTACATAGCAATATCCTGTCCAGAGAAGTACTATGAACAGACCGATGATCAGGACTGTTTCAAGCATTACTGCAGACATATTCAGGGTTTTTCTGATATGGTGTCTTTGATTGACTCATCACATACTCTCGCCGGGTATCATCAGATATATATTGTATGTTAATTATAGTGACAAATGAATAATATGCAATCCTATCCTTCCTGGCTCTTTCATATCTCTGCTCTCTTCCTGATCATC
>CAZXRT010000283.1:0-3572 GCA_964642535.1 uncultured Methanospirillum sp. | reverse complement strand
CATTTCATCCTGATACGCCCTGATGATCATTCCGATGACCTCATTGCGTTTTCCGGGATCCTCTGCTTCTTTGCGGGTGAGAACTCTCTCCCCCACCACCCTGACTCCTTTCTCTTCCAGCCTTCTCCTCATGATCGGGATGCATTCGCCGGGATCACTACAGCAGGTAGCGCAGATAACCGCTGGTTTCCCTTCACATCCGACCATTCCCGAGATGATGGAGTTCGCAGCAGGAGCTGGTTTCCAGGCCCAGACCGGGGTTGCGATGACCACGAGATCAAACCCTGATACATCAAAGGAGGAAGGGATCACCGGATCACATTCTTCCTGCCTCGACCGGAGGCATCCGGTGGTATACACCGTGAATGTCCGGTACTTTCTCTGGGTTCTGACTTCGGTGAGGACCCCTCCGCAGATCTCATGGATCTTCTTCATGAGCGAGAGGGTGATTCCGGAGTAGGAGTAGCAGAGGATACCAATCTTCATTGGCATCCCCGGACTGTGCTCCTGAATCAGCTGATGGTCACACCGATCAAGGATCGTCAGGCGCATCTGGTCAAACTGGTGTGCAATCAGGTCCATCCGGTCACGGTTGAACCGGAAAAAGACATGAAAGCCGATGCGCTCTGACTCCACAATCCCCTCCTGTTTCAGAACCTTCAGGTGCTGTGATACTGCAGACTGGGATATCCCGAGCATGGATGCGAGATCGCCAACGCCCAGAGTTCCCGTGGTATCAGAAGCGAGAAGACAGAGGATGCGAAGCCGGCTCGGGTCACTCAGGGCCTTGAATGATCCGGCCAGTTCCCTCGTATCATCACAGGCAGATGAAGGAGAATCTCCCCTTGTTTGATCGGGCATGAACTGTATAAGTAATTACTTAATAACTTATAATAGGTTTCCGTTCTGACACGTTCTCTGAATCTGAACAAAAAGAAGTGAATATACGGAAAATGGAGAAGAGAAATCAGAGAGTGCGGGCATGACGGGACAACTCGGCCACCGTCTCCATGATCCGGACTGCACCCGGAACATCGGCAAGTCGCAGACCACAACTCGGGGTGATGATGGACTGGGAATCGAAGAGCTCATTTCCGATGACAGGCTTTAGTTCCCTTCTGATGGAGAGGTACCGCTGCCAGAGTGTTTCTGTTGATTCACGGTCGAACTTGTCAAGTTCAGCCGGAACCACCCCCCATGCAATGATTCCTCCCCGTTCCAGGTATGCGGCGATCTGATCCGGATAGAGGAGAAATTCCCGTGATGTGCCATATGCATCCAGAGATATGACAGCCGGATTGAGCGACATCAGAAGACCCCAGTCTGTATTGGAACAGCAATGAACTCCAATCCCTCCCTGCACCAGAGATGAAATATCCTCAAGGGCGGCGGCTACCATTGCAGGGGTGATCTGCATCACAGAGGATCCGAGAGCAGCGAGGTAGGGTTCGTCCACGACCACCAGGGTCCGTGGTGCACCGGCCCTTATAAGCAGGGACTCATACCATCCTGCCCGCAGAGCCATCAGCTTGGAGAGCATGTCAAAGTACTGTTCATCATATGCCAGCGGACGGCGATCCTGGTCGGTGATGGTAAGCCCAAACGTGACCGGCCCGGTAACCTGGCACTTGGCACACCAGACCGAAGAGAGATCCCGCTTTTCCATCTCATGATACCCGGATCCGTATGAAGATGATGCGGCATACCGGTCAGTATTCAGTTCCAGGAAATCAAGGTAGATCTGCTCCATATCCTCAGAGAAGTCAATAGAGCGGTCTACATACAGCTTATTCCCCTCAATGACCCGCCCGGGAAGAAACTCGGAGTCATGCCAGATGATCGACTCGTACGGGCTGATATTGGGAAGCGTCGGGACATAGGGCATATCAGGACAGAACCTGAAGACATCATCGACCGCTGATACCGGGTCGGTGTGAGGAAGTGATCCCACCCCGGTTGCGATACTCTGAGGTGACGGAAGAAATCCTGCCATTATTTTACCTCCATTCGTATCCTGCACTCGTTAAGGGCTTTTTCGACCATCGGGAAGAGAGTGAGGTCAGTATGCGGAAGAAAGGTTCCCCGGGTATACTCATCCATGAAAGAGGGTTCTGCATTCAGCTCGACATACCCTATTCGTGACACGATCTCATCCACTACCTTTCGCATTTTTCGGTTTACGAGGGCGATATTCGCCCCTTCAGCCGCCCCGTTTCCAAGATTGATGATCCGATCCACCGCAACCTCTGGGATAAGTCCGATGGTGATCGCATTATCCTTGTTCAGGTAATTACCAAACCCTCCGGCAAAGTAGAGGCTGGTGATCTCTTCCCGGGTGATGCCGGCCTGGTTCATCAGAACCGTGCAGGCGGCGAGGGTTGATGCCTTGCTCATGATGAGGTTTTTGATGTCATTCTCGGTGATGACAATATCTTTTCCAATTCCGCTCTCTTCCCGCGAGACTATAAGAAACTCAGGAAAGTACTCCCCACGCCGGATCCGATGGTGGGAGATATCCGTGTTGATCCGTCCGGTCCGGTCAATGACGCAGGCCCGGAGGAGCTCAGCAAGGATGTCGATCAGCCCGGAACCACAGATGCCAACCGGTTTTTTATCATTGATGGTGTGATATTTCACCGCAAGGGTCCCCGGGTCGATGGTCACTTTCTCGATGGCACCCGGGTTTGCCCTCATTCCAAAGAGAACCTCTCCACCTTCCAGTGCCGGCCCTGCAGCTCCGGCACAGGCAAACATCCACTCATTGTTCCCCAGGACAACCTCAAAGTTCGTTCCGATATCGATGAGCAAAGAGATCTCCGGCCTCTTGTACATCCCTGAAGCGAGAATGTCAGCGACAATATCACCTCCGATAAAATCACTGACTGCCGGGAAGATGAATATCCCCCCGTCCGGTTTGACCGAGAGCCCGATCATGCTGGCAGAGGTCGTCAGTGACCGGCGGACAACCGGCACATACGGCTCTTCGATCATATAGGACGGGTCGATGGCAAGGAGCATATGGGACATGATGGTATTGCCTGCAACGACGACTTCGCTGATGTCATCAAGATCGATTCCGGCAGCATTTGCAGCGGTCGTGATCGCCGTGTTGATGGATTCAACTGCCAGTTCCTGCAGACGGCTAAGACCCTTGCGCCTGCTGTAGTTCACCCGGGAGAGGATGTCTTCTCCGCACGAGATCTGTCGGTTATACGCCGACCCTGTCCCCAGTACCTCGCCGGTGGTCAGGTCCCGCAGGAATGCGACCACGGTAGTGGTCCCGAGATCAACCGCCACGCCGTACAGCCGCGATGAAGTATCCCCTTTCTCGATTGCAATCATCCGGTACATCGCAGGCATACGGGCGACCGTGGCAGTAACTTTCCATCCGCTCTCCCGGAGCACGGAGGGGATCCGGCGAAGATGTTTGAGCGGAACATACACCTGCCTGCTATCAGGCCCGCCGGCAGCAGAGATGGCATTGAGCAGCCGGTAGAGATCCGATGTCGGATTGGCAAGGGTCGGGGGAGCAACCGGAACATAGTATTTCTTTACTGCGGGATTGAATCCCG
>CAZXRT010000282.1:0-3588 GCA_964642535.1 uncultured Methanospirillum sp. | reverse complement strand
AATTTTCCCCCGTTACTCATCGCAGAATCGCCATACATCATGGATGAACCATTCGCATACGAACCCGATGCTCCCGATATGGTAGTATGGTCGTCTACCATCCCGACCGTATCAATGATGGTTCCGATACTCACCGCAGCAGTTCCATACCCACAAAGACAGGGAACAGGAAGGAAAAACCCGGATGGTATGAGAAGAACAACAAAAATCATCGTGACATACCGGGAGAAACGCATTATCGCGTTTTAGTATTGATAACCAAAGTATAAAAAAAATATGATAAAAATAATTCAATCAGACAATTATGAACGCTCAGGTACAATCTGTTTTAGATTGGCTCCGGTCAGGATTTCCGGGTATCCAGGTAATACAGCGGAGCCATGTGGTGGGGATGATACCGCTGCTTCGCCTCTTTTAATCCGGGAAGGCCCATATCACTCTCCCGATTGATAAAGCGGTACCGGTTCTGGAGAAGTTCGGCGGTCCGGTAGTTTATCTCTTTGTATATCCCTTCGCAGTCAGGAAGACCTTTTTCATAATGGACAACAGCAGTAGACGGATTCAGTTCCTCGTACACTGCCAGACCTCCAATCTCCCCATGGGGCCGCACTACCAGACCTTCAAATCCCAGCTCATCAAAAACCTCAAGTGCCTCATATAGAGCATCCTTTTCATGCTTCAAAATCGTGTATCGATCGCACTCGCGGTACTGGCACCACCGGATAAGAAATTGCCTGACCTCATCAAAATTTTCATCAGTTATGGGTTCGACGGTAGAAGGACACTTTTTCTTGAAACGGTTCAGCTGCTTGCGGATCATGAGGTACTTTCTTCCCTCAAGAGAGGCGAGATCCCCTGTTTCGTACACGTAATCAAAGAAATCATGATCCGGAAGAAACTGCAAATCCGGACGGATCTGATTGATCCATTCATGCTGCCATGGTTCTAGAACCAGAAACGGAGCCTGTTCTCCGGTCGATAATGCAAGGTCTATCACAGCATCAAGGACTTCACGGTTTTTCGGTCCGATGGGTGCACGGATAGAAGTATATGCATCAGTATAGCCCCTGATAATCAGACAATCTTCTATGACTGCAATTTCATAGTGCCCATAGTCTCTCCAGCAGTATAATGTACCAAAGGTATTCTCGGAATGGGAGATGGGATATTTCGCATATATCTCATCAAATATCCTCTTATCTTCAAGTGATATCGGATGAAAGTCGTCATCAGTGATCTTCATTTGACCCTTCCGTATTCATGATCAGAAATATCAGCCCTTTCTGATTTATAAAACCTGATTTTTTATAAAAACCGGAGGTATCTGGTTCAGCAACCAGGAAGAGGGATCGTATCCCTGCATCCCGGCCTTCACCGATAAGATAGGTCAGAAGTGAAGTGCCCACCCCCTGCCCCCGAAAATCATCCAGAACACAGAGATCATGGACGTATCCGGTTTGTATCTGGTCTGACAGGATACGGCCCATGGCTACTGCCTTTCCCGTTTTTTCACTAATTCCGACGACAAAAATTTGACTACCCGCGATCAGAGGCTCAATTTCTCCAGGATCGTAACGGTCCTCCCACCACCCTGCTGACCGATACAGCGCAACAATATCATCGGGATCCCATGAAAAAACGCGTTTAAACCGAACTGGTATAGTCATATTTCTATAATGATCATTGGATCCATACCCAGATGGGGCTTATGATCCCGAAAAGTGGTGATCAAAAATATGATGAAACCGATCTGTCTATATACCTCTTTGTGCACCTATACTAATGAAATAGAAAATATGGAAATCAGACGAGTACAGATGACCGGGGGATCATCATATGTCATCACCCTTCCAAAAAACTGGATTGAGTCACTGCAGATTAAGAAAAATGATCCTTTAGGTGTTCTCACTCAGCCTGATGGAACCCTCCTTATTACAAGGAATATTGCCGGAGACCAGATACAGAGGGTAAAAGAACTCCATGTGGATGAACATACCGATCCTGAATATTTTCTCCGCCTGCTTATCGGGATATATATCTCAGGATACACTGAGATCAGAATTCACACCCGGGACCGGATATATGGAAATATCAGGGCCAAGCTCAGGCAGTTTTGTGGAATGGTGATCGGTCCGGAATGTGTTGAAGAGACAGATCACTGCATTCTCCTCAAAGATCTCCTCAATCCTCTCGAGATGCCTTTTGAGAACTCGTTGAAACGCATGTTTGTTATCGTGAAAGGAATGCATCATGATGCAACAGAATCATTGATCCAGGATGATCCTGAGCTGGCAACCGATGTGATTGACCGTGACAATGATGTTGACAGATTATTCTGGCTGGTTGCACGGCAGACAAACATGATCATGCAGAATATCCACCTTTCGCAGAAGATGAACACCTCCATCGTCAAAATGATGCCGTATTATCAGGTTGGCAGGATCATGGAACGGGTTGGAGATCATGGTGTCAGGATGGCTCACAATGCACGCAAGATCCGTGCAGGTGAGATAGGAGAAGAGATATCAACGCAGATCCTTGCTGCATCCCATGCTGCAATTCAGGTCTTTGAAAAAAGTGTGGAATCCTTTTTTACCCACGATCCAAAGAAGGCAAACCAGATGATAGAATCCATCCATCATCTTGAGGAAAACTATACCCGGATTAATCATGAACTGCTGACCCTCCCCACAACAGTTGCAGTTCCGATTAGAAATATCACGGATAGTATCAGAAGGACAGGGGAATATTCTGCAGATATCGCAGAAAATGTGATAAACTATGAGATGATGACTGAGGATGCCCGATGATTCATGGCAAAAATCAGGTACCCGTTTCGATATCCTGTAAAAGTCTTTGAATATCAAGCCAGATGATCAGCTGGGTAGATTCCCTGTCTTTTTCCCGGATTTTTTTCTTGATAATGCCGAGAATATGACTTCCTTCTTCACCTGCAGTCGCAGTCTCGTCTATATGTGAGGACGAGTATGTTGACACCGTGAGAACATCATCCACCATGATCCCGACTTTGGAACGGGTCAGTTTATCATCCAGAACAATGATTCTTGATTCCTCTTCTTTCTGAACCGCACTTCCGGTAATGGCAAGTTGCTGTTTGAGATCGATAATTGTCGTGATCTCTCCCCTGAGATCGATGATTCCCTTGATATATGACGGGCTGTTGGGAAGTTTTGTTATTCGTGTATATTCAACCACTTCTTTGACATCAAAAAGATCAACCGCAAAATGATCCTGCCCGAGAAGAAATTCCACTACCTGAAACGACTCTCCTCCTGATTCATCACTCTTTCCTCCGGAGTGAGATGAATTCATGGCAGGCTGCATAGTAACAGCATTCACTGTATTTCCAAATCCCATACTGTTCTCGCCCATGGAGTATGTATGCTCCGGACGATATTATATTTGTATCACCCGGCCGGAAATAAAAAACAGATGGATGATCCCGGATATCAGCAGAACGGGCAGGGACCGATGATCAGCTTTCCAATGTTGATATTGTTTGCTTTATCGTGTTCAGGGAGCCCTTCTCCACATCCCGCGATAAAGGAGCAGGGATCAATCACCGAA
>CAZXRT010000281.1:0-3594 GCA_964642535.1 uncultured Methanospirillum sp. | reverse complement strand
CTTTGCTACATCGAGGAGAGCCTCTTCGTCATCAACATAGAGAATATGAAGGGGATACGGGAACATACAGATAATGAATGTGAGGAGAAGAAGGGGGAAATAGGTTTCGTTATCGGTAAATCCGGGTATTTCACAGAGTCAGAGGGATCCGTCCGGCATGACACCCGGACCCGGGAGCCAGGATCCCTCTCTCCTGTTCCTGTACGGCTCCGCGATTGGCCGGAACCTCTCTTTCCCCCCTCCTTCCGATGGAACCCCAATCTCCGCTTTGCAGAAGTTGCAACCGGTTGCAACAATCCGTTGGGATTTTTTGGGGTGTATCTCCCCGGAATTTCATCTGCCATTGGAGATAGAACAATCCACCCGAAACCGGGTGCAACACTCCCTGACGGGCCGGTATGATGAACCAGGGGAAATTTTTCCCCCTTTATGACAATAAGGTATTAATTTTTTCTAAAATGAATTTCTAACTGTTTTCCATCAGTTTTACCTGCCGTGCTTATACCCTGTTTCATGCAATGATAGTATGTCACAAAGCGACCGGCTGACTAACTCCGGGCAGTACTCTCCCGGGGATTGGGGCCGGTTCTTTGCAGAAAAGATGAGTGCGTTCAACATGTCCTCCTACACCCGTTGCCTCCTCTCATCCTGTCCGGGAACTTCCCTGAACGGAAATTCCCTTGCCCTCTCTCATTCATTATCAACAACTGATCCAATCAATCAATCCTATCCCGGCTTTCAAAGCCGGCCTTCCTCCTACATTTCAACAATTCATCACGAGGTATCATGAACATCAACCGTCAACACAGCACATCCTATAATGACAGACAGATCTGTCTGATCAAGTACCTTGAACGCCAGGTTACATCAGGGAAGAACTTCTTCAAGTCTAAGTACATCGCACGGGAAACCGGGCTCTCCTCAAAAGAGGTGGGAACAAATATGGGAATTCTGGCTGAAACCTGGCCGAAATTCTCTATTCAGAAATACAGCTACTCAAACAGCACAACCTGGCTGGTCACCGCCTCCCGGGTGTAACCCTTTTTTCATAATCCCTGACAGGTCAGGTCAGAGACATTGCACCTCCTTCTTCGGCAATCCTGAAGGGATTCAGGAGAAAGATGTGATGAGTCATGAATACCGGGATCAGATAATGATCATTGAAATTTTCAGATATCCGGGGTTTACCGGTTCGCTCCTTGAAGTATCCATCTCCAGACCGGAATAACCGGTAATCGTCCAGAAGACATCTCTTCCTGATTGAGTGTAAGAATGTATCCCTCGCATCCTGAAAACCTGTCAAGAACTTCTGTAACTCCTCCGAACTCACGCTCCCGGTTCTCATCTGACAGGTACCAGCAGACCTGAATCGCTTGTACCACCTGCCCACGATCGATCACGATGAAATCACACTCATAATGGCCTTTCCACCAGTAGAGATCGCATCCCTGCCTTCGAAGCTCTGTGCATACAATATTCTCAAGCATTAGACCCGAATCATCAGAAAACCGGAATGAGACTGCACTCCTCATTCCGGTGTCTATCCCGTAATATTTTCGGTTTCGGGAGAGTTGCTTTTTCATCGAGTATTCATACGGACACAGACCACGAATCAGATATGCGTCTTCAAGATACCCTATCCAGTTCTTAATGGAGAGAGAACTCTTCATCTGAACGACTGATGCCAGGGAGGCAAGACTTGCTTCCCGGGTCATATTTGCATACAAATACTGGCATAGTTGTCTGAATGCGGTGACTTCACGGATTCCATATCGTCCTATGACATCCCGAAAGAGGATATCATCAAAGGTACGGCGTAAGATCTCAGTATCTGGATCATGGAGAAATTCTGGAAATCCTCCTTCTTCAACATACCGGGAAAAATGCCTGATAACTGCAGCCTCTCCCGCTGTTGTCATGAAACCGGAAGCAGATGCCTGGAAATTATAAAACCTGCAAAATTCATCGAATGCAAACGGAAACAGTTCTATTCGTACATATCTTCCCGTCAGGTGAGTGCCGAGTTCAGCACTGAGCATCTGTGCATTGGATCCGGTCAGGGTGATCCGGTACCCTTCATCATGCATCCTTCGTATGACCCGCTCCCATCCGGGGATATTCTGAATCTCGTCAATAAAAACGGTTCTAACCCCCGGCATAATCTCTTCCCAGATGAGGAGAAGCGATCCGAGGTCTGAGCTCGTGGCTCCGACGAGGCGGTCATCATCAGCATTCAGATAGAGGAATGACTGGGATCCGCAGGACAATTGCTTTAATAGAGTAGATTTGCCGCACCGTCTGACCCCGGTTATCACAACAATCCGTGAACGGTTCTGGTACCGCTGGATATCTATCCTCCGGGGGATACCAGGATCCTGACAGAGAAACCGGTTCTGTTGATCAGCGATAACCTGTTTGAGCATGTGGGGAGGGATCATGTATTTCTAATCACCGAAATCAGATTTTTCTTTTGTTAGTAATAAATGAAAAATCTTTCTTACTAATTGGAGATGTTGATAATTGAATGGTGCCCGCCGATAAGGCTGTCACGTTCTCCCTATTGATCCCCTGCGTTATGGTATGGAGATCATAGCAGGCAGGCTTTCACCCGGACAGCGATAATTTTTCCCCCTCATGGATCATGGCTTCTGATTAAACCAGGTGAGCGGTTTCCCGGTCTTAATTCCACCAGAAGGTGACAAAAGCGGATAATTATACGAGTGAGTGTATGGATACGATCTGCACATAACAGTTCCAAAAATTGTTTTACCGCATCCCGAATCAGGGATACATCATTGACGAACAGAATTCGTGCCATAATAGCCCATACCGGTCATTCCGGGCATCGTCGCAGGCTATGATCAGGGTATCCTCTTACTCCAAACAAAAGAATCGAATGTTTGAGGGGTTTTCTCCATGACGAAGAGCCCCTTTTTTCGTATCACCAAAAAGTCAGGAGAGAGTTCCGGTTCCCTGCAGCAGGGACCTGATATCAATCCAGATGATCAGTTCTTTGCGCCCGTCCTCGCGATCGGTGGATGCTTTCCGGATGACGCCAAGAATATACGAGGTATCACCGGCATATGACTGCTGATCGATATCAGAGACCGGGACGGTGAGAACCGAGGTCACATCATCCACCAGGATTCCCGTCTTTCCGGTTGAGACCCCGTCATCAAGAACGATGAACCGGGAATCCACCTGCCCGTCAGTGTTCCTCTTCTGAATCTTGAGAACGGATTTGAGATCAATGACCGTGGTGATCTCTCCCCTGAGATCAATGATCCCCCTGACATGGGGAGGGGCATGGGGGACGGGGGTTATTTTGAATGCCTCCACGATCTCCCTGACATCAAACAGGTTGACCGCGAAGGTATCCTCACCCAGGATGAATTCAACGACCTGTACCTCGTCGGTTAATCCCCCGCCTTGATTCCCGGCTCCAGGGAGAGAGTTCAGTTCCATCTCCTGTCCTCACACGACAAATTTTGACATCTCAAGCGAAACTTTTTCGACAATCCCGCTCACGTTGGTGACCACCTTGCTGATCTGCTCGATGGATGCTGATGCTTCCTGGGTGGCAGCAGCGGCGTC
>CAZXRT010000280.1:0-3662 GCA_964642535.1 uncultured Methanospirillum sp. | reverse complement strand
GTACCCGGAGCAGATCGTGATCCGTGATCACGGTTGATGCGATCCGCCGGTAGAGAGCTCCCCCTTCCGGCTCGGTCGATTCAACCTCAAAATACTCCAGTGTCTGCATAATATCAGTTCTTCTCCACGAATCCCGATGATAACAGTGCAGATCCGACAGACCCGATATACTGGGAATGGTGCGGGACAACCACCTTCGTCTGCAGGAGATCTCCCATCGCCCTGACCAACCCCTGGATCAGGGAGGTTCCCCCGACCATGATAACCGGTTCCTTGATATCGACTTCCTGGAGCTGTTGCTCAAAAACCTGTTCTGCCACGCTGTGACACGCTGCAGCGGCAACATTCTCCTTGGAATGTCCTTCTGCCAGGGCATTGACCAGGCTCTGGGTCCCAAAGACGATACAATAACTGTTCATCGGCACATCTCCGCCCATCCCAGCCATGGCTAGCGGTCCGAGCTCGGTAATATCAACGCCGAGACGCTTGGCCGTCATCTCCAGGAACCGCCCGCTGGCTCCGGCACAGATCCCCCCCATGGTGAAGGTTCCGGGAATCCCGTCAATGACCGAGATGGCTTTGTTATCCATCCCCCCGATATCAATGACAGTGGAGGGGCCATGCTGGCAGTCTGCAAGGAAAACTGCCCCCTTGGAGTTAACGGTCAGTTCCTCCTGGATGAGATCGGCGTTAATCCGCTGACCGATGAGAAACCGCCCATACCCGGTGGTTCCGACAGCATCGAGATCCTCGCGTTTCACTCCAGCTTCAGCAAGGGCCAGACCGATAACCTCTTCTGCACTTCCAATCACCTCGGTTGTCGGCCGCCACCCCGTTCCGATGATCTCGTTATCCTGCATGATCACCGCCTTGGTGGTGGATGAGCCGGAATCAACACCCATGGTCAGACCTTTCTGCCTTTCCCGGGCCAGAAGTGAGCGGCGCCGTGCAATGGTGGTCAGAGCTTCCATCCGGGTGAGGAGTGTTCCTGAGGTGGTCCGTTCGGTGAACGAGTAACTGACCACAGGAAGCGGGGAGTTCTCATGAATGTAGCGCCTCAGTTCATTTCGGACAATCGCTGCCTCAGCGCATCGGAAACAGGAGGCGATGAAGACCGCATCAGCCTCCGCAGATCCTTCGACCAGTGCGACAGCACGGGCAATGGCAAGTTTGAGATCCGCAGACCGCACATCAAGGCCGAAATCACGGAAATTCCGCCTGATATCAGCAAGGGAGAGATCAGGGAAGAATATCTCTGCTCCGACCGCTTCTGCCGCGGTATTGATCTCATTCTGTACTCCGCTGTATTCCGGCCCGCAGGAGAGCTGGGCAATCCGTACCAGTTCCTCATTCATGGGATTTCTCCAGGTTCTCCAGGAATTCTTTGATACTCCTGACAAAAGAGATACCACTCTCCTCATCAGAGGGATATTCAACCTCCAGGACAGGCACTCCTTTCTGCTTTATCAGGTACTCAACCAGTTCGTCGGTCCTGGCGCACCCCATACACCCGAAGGCAAAATCTGCATGCTTTACCAGGACCGCAGCCTCTGCGTCATCAATCAGGGGACCAAAGAGGGACATTCTCCCTCTGACACCGGAGGGAACCTCCACCGCCGCCCACCGGAGCCCGCGTTTGGCATCATCAGGAGTCATCTGGAGGGGAGGAGAATCAACCCCGGCGGTCTGGATCCTCTCACGAATGGAGAGTGCAGTACCTAAGGGTGTATGCCCGAAACGGGCGACAAGATCAGAGAGAATCAGACTCGTTGCAGGGTAAATAAAAACTTTCGCCACGTTATGGCACCTCAGAATCGATCAGTTCCTTCAGTCGCCGGACATCCAGAAATGCCCCCTCATCCAATGAGCGGGGGGCAGGGGAAGGGACCGGAGACGGTTCTTTCAGGGCATCAAGTCCGCGTGATATCCAGCGGATCTTACCCATCTCATACTCATGTCCGAAGTATCCAGGCCGGGCACCTCCAAGGTTTGCCCGGCACCGCCGGGGGTCGCCGGGGGGAAAACCCCGATCCTTGACAAAGATGTGGGCCGGATCAACCTCTCTGATGTGGGCAATTACTGTTTCAACATCAGATTCAGTGCCTGTGATCTGCATGCCAAAGCAGGTCTCCTTGATCATCACACTGCCAGCGACCTCATACGCCCGGGCTGCCAGATCGCCGGGAGTGGTCTTGTACGATTCGACAAAGACATATTTTGTAACCGTCCCTTCGTAAAGCGGAGGGATCATCCCTTTCATCAGATCACCTCCCTGAAATACACCATATCACCTTCTTTCAACGCCCCCAGTTTCTCCGTATCCCTGACCACCCCGATAACATTGGTCCCGGAGAACGGCTCAGACGTCGGCCCGAACTCACTATTGTCACTCGTCCGAACACCGACCATCCCCACTCCCTTGCATGATTCGTTTGTCATAGCCAGAGCCCCGGCAACAACCTCCTCAACGGGGGTATTTTCCGGTTTGACGTTTGTTTTTTTCTGTATCTTTGCCTGGAACAGGAACACATCGTCAAACGAGAAGAAGAGGGGTAGTCTGCCAACGGCATGATATTTCAGCCCGGTAATCTCCCTGAAGATCCGACAGGTGTCAGGTGCTGCCTTGTCATCAAGCGTGATATCAATGACCTGGGATACCGGGACGGTCTGAACCGAAACACTTCCTCCGGCATACACTTCCAGCGTGGTCCCCGGACTCTGGCTGATGATCATCCGATCAGGTCCTTCCCGGTCAGCGGTAAGAGTCACTCCAAGCCCCCGGGCATATGCAGCCGCATCCTCAAGCCGCACACCGATGATGTCAAATTTGGCAGGGGTGACATCCACGGCAAACACGTCGCCTTCCTGTGCTATTCGTGCAATCTCAATCCCGTGAACCACCTGACCAACACGGGTATGGGCAAGACTCCGGGGAAGGTCCTCTGTGTAGATGTACACCGATCCCTGGTTCCTCCCCGAGGTACGCATCATCACAGAACCTTCCCGCCGCGACCCTCCGGCTTCGTACGGAACCACGGTGCCTGCGAGGGTATCACACCTGATATGGGTGCTCATTCGCCCTCCGCAGGAAAAACGACCGCTTCGAAGGGCAAGGAGAAGAAGTTCGACGCTTTCAGCAGAATCCGGAGAATATGTCCCGTCAGAGGGATTAAATCCGGTAACCTCGATCTTCAGACTGGATATGATCTGCATCCCTTCGGTCAGCGAATATCCCATATCATGGGTGATCTGCGCATCAACCGACTCAGAAAAGGACAAAACGGGTTCAATCCCGGTGATCCGATCACCGGTTTTAAAACGATCAACAACCCCTCTCCCTGATACAACCCTGCCAATCCTCCCCCCGTCATTGGCAGCACCATGATCTGCGGTATGAGTCTTTCTGGCAAAAATAAGGAGAGAGCCGGCGGGATCATACCCCCCACACCCGAGGATCAGGTCTCCGCGTTCATATGAAAAGGGACGCCGTGCCGGGGTGAAAGAAGCAGGGAAAGACCCCAGGCTCACGGAAACGCGATCATCCCATCTGACAGAAAGCAGGGAAGGCAGATCCGCAAGCAAGGCTGAATCCACCCCCTCTGTTTCAACAACAACCTCCCCTGCGGTGGTTTTCAGAAGATACTGCCGGGTCGTGGCATGGC
>CAZXRT010000279.1:0-3672 GCA_964642535.1 uncultured Methanospirillum sp. | reverse complement strand
ATGAAACGGGACAGCTGATCGGGTTTGGCATGCTCCGGCCTTACAATCCGATACCTGCCTTCTGTCATACCGCCGAACTGACATATTTTATCAGGCCCGGCTGCACCGGCTCCGGTATCGGAACACAGATGCTCCGGTATTTAGAAAGAGAAGGGCAAAAGATCAATATCTCTGTTCTTCTGGCCCAGATCTCTTCGAAAAATGATGGAAGTATCCGTTTTCATGCAAAGAACGGATTTACTGAATGTGGAAGATTTCCTCATGTCGGAAAAAAGAGGGGAGAATATTTCGATACCATCTGGATGCAGAAGGAACTCTCTCCGATGGAAAGCCTCAATGCTGGTTTTTCCGACTGATCCATTCTATTTTATACCTCTGATGCTGAGGTATGAGACGAATAGATGCTTACAGTCCTGTACGTGGATGATGAACCCGGTCTATTAGAAGTCGGGAAAATATTTCTTGAAAGGATGGGCGATATGGATGTCGATACCGCCCTTTCCGCAAAAGACGCGATTTCTGCTCTCAATACTCGTGCATATGACTGTATTGTCTCAGACTACCAGATGCCGGTCATGGATGGGATTCAGTTCCTGATCCATGTCAGAGAGACGTCACCTGCCATCCCATTTATCCTCTTTACCGGAAAAGGCAGAGAAGAGGTTGTCATTCATGCCCTGAACAACGGGGCTGATTTTTATCTCCAGAAAGGGGGAGAACCAAAGGCACAGTTTACCGAGCTTGCCCATAAGATCCGGATCGCGGTGGAGAGGAGAAGATCCGCTGAACGGCTCCGTGATTCTGAGCAGCGGTTTTCAGATATTCTCAATTTTCTTCCTGATGCAACCTTTGCAGTCGATTGCTTCGGTACAGTCATATCCTGGAATAATGCGATGGAGAAACTTACGGGAGTTGCCAGGGAACAGGTGATTGGATCTGGTGATTACGAATACTCCCTGCATGTGTTCGGCGAGCGAAAACCGCTGTTGCTTGATATGATCATCAGGGACCTCCCTGACCTGAAGAGCGAGTATTCAACCTTCACCCGTTCAGGAGACCAGCTCATCGCGGAACGCTTTATTCCACAGCTGAACCAGGGTGAAGGAATCTATGCCTGGGTGATTGCCTCACCTCTCTATAATGCACAGGGGATGATCACGGGAGCGGTGGAATCGATCCGGGATATCACGTCACGTAAAAAAGCGGAGGATGAGCTCAGGGCTGCATATGAGCAGCTGGCAGCAGCTGAAGAAGAGCTTCGCCAGCAGTATACCGACCTTTCCCGAAGTGAGGCGATCATCAGGGATAATGAACGACGGCTGGCTGATATCATCAGTTTTCTTCCTGATGCCACATTTGCCATCGACCTTGCCGGAGTTGTGATCGCCTGGAATAAGGCCATGGAAGAGATGACGGGTGTGCCATCAACAGAGATCCTGGGAACCGGTGATTACTCATACGCAATTCCGATTGTGGGTGAACGCCGTCCGATCCTCGTGGATGCAGTCCTTCGGGCTGATGCCTCGGTTGAAGCACAGTATCCGTCTCTCGAACGCAGGGATGGAAAACTCATTGCAGAAAAATTCGCTCCCGGTTTTTATGGTGGGAAGGGTGCGTATGTCTGGTTTGTTGCAAGTCCCCTGTATGACTCGGAGGGAAAAATCGCCGGGGCGATTGAATCAATCCGCGATGTAACTGACCGGAGGACCGCACAGGAAAACCTTGAAAACGCCTATAAAACCCTGGCTGTCACGGAAGAGGAACTGCGCAGGCAGTATGAGGCACTTCGATGGAGCGAGATGCGGATCCGTGAGGATGAACAGTTTATCAGAAGTGTCTTTTCGAGTATTCAGGATGGAATCGCCATTCTCGACAAGGATCTCACGATCATCGAGGTGAATGATGCCATGGGGTGCCTGGGAGATGTTCAGGGTCAGGTCATCGGGAAGAAATGCTTCGAGGTCTATCACCGCAGAAGCACTCCGTGTGAGACCTGTCCCGCTCTTCAAACGCTCAGAACCGGATTTCCTGATCATAAAGTGGTGACCCGCACTCCGGAAGACGGAAGGCCTTCTCTGCTTGATGTCTATACGTACCCGTTGTATGATCCAGATGCCGGAAAGATCACCGGGGTTATCGAGTATGTCCGCGGACTGTGCACTCTGCAAAAGGGCGGAACAGATCAGAAAACCTGAAATGGCACGGTTTCCGGGATAGTAGGAGAGGATGGCACACCTGAACTGGCACCGGTATTGCCTGCAGTTTCACCGTCTTGCGGTGGAGTTGATATCAGATCGGTATCCTGATCCATCCTGCCTTACTGCAGACCTCTGTCAGATCTGCCGAGATGATCCTGTCTGCAATGAGCTGAGACTCGGGGTGGAATCGTTTCGGATAGCATTCCTTGAATACCTCTTTGCCCAGGCAGAGGGTCCTTTTTCGGGAAAATTTTCTGAATATGGCCGGGCGATACGGATTCTTCTTGGTTCATCAGAACCCCTGCGGAATCTTATCTCCTTCAATGCCCCCGATGCCATCGGGAACATGGTCCTGAACAAACGGGGAAGATTAAAATTTCTCATTGCAGATCACCTGGAACTTATGATGCTGCTGGAATGGTGGCCGCGGGTAGGACTGGAGCCGGTTAGTGAACATGATGTTCTTGATGCTATATTGAAAAAACCCTATATTCATCACCGGCTGGCTTCAGGTGATCCCGGTGTTCTTCTTCGGTTACTTGAAGTGTTTCCTGATTATCAGGATGATTTCTGGAAAGAACAGGTGTCCCGGGAGGATCTTGCAGCCCGCCTTGAGACCCTTACTCCTCCCCCTTCATATCGAAGATATCACCGTCTTTACACCACGTACCTGAAAGAAGGGACAGATATCAGGGAGATCATCAACCAGGAAGAAAACCGGATACTCCCGCTTCAGCAGACACGCAATACCTTTCTTGCATATCTGGTCAAAAAATTTCACAATGACTCCTGCCAGGTCTGCAAGGTCTGTGGTACCGGGCATGAAGATCGGGATATCGCGGTTCATCATATCATCCCTCTCTCCTGCGGCGGGGAGGATCGTGCCTGGAACATGCTGGTGGTATGCCGCCCTCATCACCAGGCTATCCACGACTCCCGTGTTCATGTGAGCGTGGATGATGCTGTCCATATCAGGTGTGATTCAAAGACCTATCATATAAGACCGGCATTTCCCCGTCCTTCCTGCAGTCCCCGGTCCTGACTCGCGGGTTCCGGCTGAACGATACTGCCGTAATTTGGAGCAAATCCAAATGATTATCTGGTTTCTTCTGCAACCTGTTGTCGGGTCTGACTTGTGAATGCCGTAGTTCTCATCATCATCTCATTGTGTGTTTTTGCCCTTGCCTACCGGTATTACGGGATTTTTATTGCGACCCGCGTTCTGCAGCTTGACAGAACCCGCAAAACCCCCGCAGAAACCCTTGAAGACGGGCATGATTATCATAAAACGAATAAATACGTCCTTTTTGGCCATCACTTCGCCGCCATTGCGGGAGCGGGCCCTCTGATCGGACCAGTTCTAGCTGCCCAGTTTGGATATCTTCCCGGTCTGCTCTGGATCCTGATCGGAGCGGTTGTTGCCGGAGCCGTGCATGACATGGTGGTGCTCTTTGCATCTGTCAGGTGCCAGGGG
>CAZXRT010000278.1:0-3706 GCA_964642535.1 uncultured Methanospirillum sp. | reverse complement strand
TCAGCGGTGGGAAGACCCAGGTGTTCTGACGGGGTCAGGTAGCAGAGATAATCAGCCCCGGAACCTGCAGCGATACTTCCGCCAACTGTTCCTGCAATATGATCATACCCGACCGCGACATCCACCGGGAGCGGTCCGGCGACGAAGAGGGGAAACTCTGAACGTTCTTTGTAATACCTGATGTTTTCTGCGATCCGGTCAGCGCTGACATGCCCGCCTGACCACTCGATGATGGTCTGGACTCCTGCCTCTCTCGCAATTCGTGCCAGCTGGATGTTCTCTCTCAGTTCACTCTCCTGTGCCGGGTCGCGGGGATCATGAACGCATCCGCTGCGAAGTGAATTGCCAAGTGAGAGAACCACATCACGGTCATGAAGAATTTCAAGAATTTCCGGGAAATGTGTGATATGGGGATTATCCTCACCGTTCAGATGCATCCATGAGGCAATGATTGATCCTCCTTTTGAGACAACACCCATGATCCTGTCGGTTTTTCGGATCTGGCTTAATTGATCCGTGCGTATGGTATGCAGGACCATCGAGCTGATACCTTCGGCAACCTGGTCTGCAATGGTCCGGACGATATCCTCTCCGTTCATGGATGCGAGGCCCCGCTCTGCAACCGTCTGGTATACCGGGACTGTGGTAAGGGGGAGGGTTGTGCAGGCTGCTACCATTGCCCTGATATCACGGACATTTCCTCCCATGGAGAGTTCACTCAGGGTATCTGCCCCATACCGCTGTGCAACCTGTGCTTTCTGTAGTTCCTGTGCAGGGTCAATCTGTGATGCGGAGGTACCGATGTTAACATTCACGCGGGTAGGCAGCCCCTTTCCGATTCCGCATACTCTGCCTTCCCGTTTCATGATCACAATCCGGCCCTGTGAAACCCTTTCCCTCACCTCTGAAGGAGAGACATGAGACTCCTGTGCAAGGGTATTCATCTCCGCTGTTACTATTCCGGCCCGTGCCTGTTCAATCTGGGTTTTCATCTCGTCTCCCGAAAATCATGCGGGTCTGTTCCTCCTGTACCTGATGGGACCGGATTTTGCGAAACAGGGCGCCCCGGACATAATCAGCCTCTCTGATAGATGTACTGGGATGAAAATTCCCCGGTCTGCTGATCATTGCTGCCACCAGACCAGAATCACTTTTAAAGTACAAGAGAAGAGATATCGTATGCAGCTCACCGAGTTCCGGGTCCAGAACTACAAGATCATCAATGATACCGGTTGGATCCCGGTCGGAAACCTGACTATTTTTGTCGGTAAGAATGAATCAGGTAAATCTGCGATATTCCGGGCACTTTCCAAGTTAAATCCGTCGGATGGGGAAGGGTATGACGGACTGAAGGAATTTCCCCGGCAGCGGTATGCCGCAGAGATCACACGCACTGACTGGCCGGTGGCATCAGGGCGGTTCAGACTAATTTCCAGGGAGAGAGAGGAGATACGGGCACTTTCTGAACTGTGTCGTGATGTGGAGGAGGTGGAGGTGACCCGGCATTATACCGGGAAATACAGCATCACGTACCACCCTGATATCGGGGTGGAACTCGTCTCTCCTGAAGATCTCCTGTATGCCATCGATGTTGCCATTGAACAGATTAGAAACCTGATCGCTCCGGAAGGAAGGGGGGAGGCACTGGGCAGGATCAAGGAAGAACTTCTCTCTATTCTGGAGGCACACAAGGAAACTGTTCCCCAGGGGGGTCAGATCCAAAAGCGACATGTAACCGAGCTGATCAATGCCATCAAAAGCCGTGGTAACGAGCAATGGCAGCTGGAACTGGTAAATCCGGTCTGCGAGCCCTTCTACAGCCTGGTCAGGCAGATCGAGGTCTACGAAAGCCTGATGGCAGCAAACCGGTATATCATCGATCATATCCCGAAATTCGTATACTTTGACCAGTATAACGTGATCGAGAGTGCCATCCATATCCCTACCTTCATTGCCACTCTCAAGAGTCATCCGGACAGTCCCGGGCTGCGGGCTACCAACTGTCTCTTCCGGCATGTCAATCTGGACCTTGACATGCTTGACAAACTCGGAACCCACAAGAATGCAACTGACGAGAATCCGATCATCCGCAGGCAGGTTGATGAACGGGCGATCCTTCTCTCCACCGCATCCAACCAGATGAGCAGGAGGTTTGAGGACTGGTGGGGACAGCGGCGGCTTCGGTTCAGATATGACATCGACGGTGATTATTTCAGGGTCTGGGTCTCTGATGATCTCGATCCCTCTGAGATAGAGCTTGAACAGCGGAGTGCCGGGCTGCAGTACTTCTTCTCGTTTTACCTTGTTTTCCTGGTTGAATCAGGAGATGCCTATCAGGACAGCATTCTTCTCCTTGATGAGCCCGGGATGCAGCTGCATCCAACCGCTCAGCAAAATGCGGTACAGTTCTTTGAACGGCTGGCGCAGGAGAACCAGATCATGTACTCCACCCATTCGCCATTTATGATAGACCTGGATCACATGGACCGGATCCGGGCAGTGCATGAGAGTGCAGACGGGATGAGTACAGTCTCTGTCAATGAGTGGCCCAAAGACCATGACTCCCTCTTCCCGCTTGAATCAGCGATTGCTTACCGGATCGCGTCACGGACATTTGTTGCCGAACGACAATTGCTTGTGGAGGATATTGTCGATCTCTGGCTCCTGCAGGCGATGAATTATGCTGTCGAAAAACTTGGAAAACTGGGGCTTGAACCAGGTATCACCATCACTCCGGCCGGAGGGGCTGCCAATCTGGTACCCCTTGCAACTCTGGTCCGCTCGCGGCGCAGTCCGGTGGTATGCCTGGTTTCTGGCAAAGACATTCCGGAGCCGGTTCTTTCCCAGCTTTCCGGGCAGATGAACCGGGATCAATCCCTTCTCATGTACAGCCAGGTCACCGGACAGACCGGGTCTACGATCGAGGACCTGTTCACCCAGGAGTTCTATTTCCGTTGTGTTCGTGATATCTATCCAAACATTGCCCTCTCCACCATTCCAACACCGGTTCCGGCAGAACGCAGGGAGGAACAGGGAGTGCTTTCGGTAGTCAGGGATGCCGTGGACAGGCGGCAGGGAGAAAAGTTTGAACGGTGGCAGGTCGGGGAAGTCCTGTCTGATCGGATCTGCGAAGCACCATCAACCATTGATGAAGAGACCGTGAAGCGGTTTGAAAAACTGTTCACTGATATCAACCTGGCAACCCGGATCGGGTAAGGCCCCTTTTTTCTCAATATCCCCATGTTCTGTGTAACCTGCAGGATCGGACCCTGTCGCGGCAGGATAGCATTGCTCATCATCATTCCTTGAATGAGTCTCCCGTGACGGAAGTGATAATGACAATCGATCTGGAATACCCGTTAGACAAACTATCCCGATTGTTATCGCCCTTTGATACCGGTTCAGGGGATCTGTCTGTTGAAGAGTGGGATATCGTCATTGAGTATGCAGACCGCATGAAGGTTCTACCTCTCCTTTCCTCCATTATACAACGAAAACCCCTGATCTCACCTCCTGATGCAGTTCTGGAGAGGCTCAGGTATGGGTATCTTGTCAGTGCTTCACGCACTCTGGTATTTACCCTTGCACTTGAGAAGATCCTGGTTTCTTTTCATGATGCCGGTATTGCGGCCATTCCCCTGAAAGGGGCATATCTGGCTCACACGGTATACGAACGGCCTGCACTCAGACAGATGGTTGATCTTGA
>CAZXRT010000277.1:0-3714 GCA_964642535.1 uncultured Methanospirillum sp. | reverse complement strand
GTCTCCATCTTCAATATCATGATGATGTCAGTGACCGAAAGAATCAGAGAGATTGGAGTTCTTCGAAGTATTGGCACTCAGAAAAAAGAGATTCTTCGTATGTTCATGTATGAGGCTGCTCTCATCGGTCTTCTTGGTGCAGGTATCGGGATGATTCTGAGCATGGTAATGGGATATTTCTTCATCCAGATTATGGTTGGAAGCACAAAATACTTCTTCACCTACGACAGCCTCATCCATCTTCCATATGCGATGATCATCGGTCTTCTCATCTGTATCGTATCAGGAATCTATCCGGCCTGGCGGGGTGCAAACAAGGATCCAATCGAAGCACTCCGTGCTGACTAAACCCATCTTTACTGCTTTTTCCCTATATTCAAAGATCCTATCGCCTTCTTTTTATCGTGAATGTCTCAGGATATCCCATAAAGTATCCTCCCAGAACCAGGATCCAGATAACCAGAATATATTGTGCTATCTGACTGGCAGCACCGGGGTGAAGGTGGATAGGGGAATAGTTACCGATAATTCCTGCATGCATGATAATCAGACTGAAAATGCCAATAAAGAGAGAACAGTAGGAAACCGGTTTTTTAACGAGTAGATATCCGCTAACTGCACACAGAGAGGTGACCAGGATCCAGACAGTCCATTCATAGGTATCTGCGCTCTGGATTACACCGACTTGCATTCCGAGCCAGATCAGGACCATTCCAGATAAAATAAATAAAAAAGTGAATGAGGTGAAACGGTAGGTATGGTGGATTATAAATGCGGCAATGATGAGAATAATGCCAAAGAGAAGCGTAGCAATGGAAGAGAGAAGATCAGAGAGCAGAATAGACGGGACATACGGGAAAAATGCAGAAATATAAACTGAAAAGTCATGGAGATATGAAAAAGATCCTTTTGCCAGTTCCCGTGATACCGCAGTGATGATGATCCACTGCAGGGCTCCCAGAAAGAGAAGTATGCCTGCCGTTCCATGCGTTACTTTCATTTTTTTCATGATTCCTTCCTGACAAAAGGAAAAATATGATCATGTATGTGGGTCTTTCCCAGACTATGAAATTGTTGATCATGATCTATGAGATAATGAAATGGTTACAGATGTCAAATTTCATTCGTCCAGATAATCACCGTACACAAAAAAATGACAAATGAATGGACCGACCATTAGAGGAAGAGTAATCTATGCCATGTGGTTTTTCAGGATTGGTTTTTTATTATATATTAGATATTATAATAACCCTCAAATGCAAATGTTTCGTGATCCATATGGATAGAATGAATTTGTGGGGGATTATCCTGATTACCGGGATCTTTACCGGTCTTATCATTGGAGCAGCCGGAGAGCCGGTTTCACCAATTCCATGTATACAGCCAGATATCTCCGGAATCGGAGAATTATCCGATCCTAATGCTGTTTTTACCGTCTTCCAGGTAAACGATCCACAGGCAGCCCTCAGTTCAAACCTCTCAATCATCGTGCAGGGAATCGAACCCTTTTATCCAGGTAGCACCCTGAATATTTCCGGTCACAATGCCGCAACTGATATGACCTATCTTTTCATATCAGGGCATAATCTGCCAGCTGAAGGTGGCTCTCTGGATTCTCCTCTGCTGCCCTGTGAGTCAGATCAGCCAGCATCGTTTACATCCAGTCCGGTATCTGATACTGATACATGGATATACAACTGGACGATTCCCTCTGACATTACTGAGTCGGGAGTATATTCACTATTTGCAGCAGCCGGGCCAAAAAATCTTACTGATATCAATGAAACCGAGTATTCATCCGTCGGTATAGATATTGAGACCATCATTGGAGATACGGTGACCCTGAATATTACCGGAAATGGAACATATCAATCAGGCGATCTCATAAAAATGTCAGGGATTAACACGGTATCTGACTCTACCTACCTGTATGTCTGCGGCCAGGGTGTGCCGGTGAACGGAGGTACGCTGGAAAATCCGACAATTTCTTGTATTTCCGACCAACCGGCCAGTTTCACCTGTTCTCAGGTTTCGGACAACGATTCGTGGGAATATAACTGGACAATTCCCTCAGAAATAACCTGGAATGGAACATATTCCCTGTATGCTACCGCTGCCCCGAAGAATCTGACAGATCTTCAACAGACCCGGTATGCAGAGAAACCCGTCTCCATCCAGTCGCAGGAAATCCCTGACGCTATCACCCTCATGCCGGGATGGAACTTTATATCTAATCCAGGCTATCTTCAATCAGGGCATGATACCATGGAGATTTTTTCAGATGTCAACTCATCCGGACATTCAATACTATGGTATGAGGGTGAGACAGAATCCTGGATTCCCCGCAAGGCCAACGATTCATTCAGTCCACTGTGGGGGTACTGGATATATTCAGCAGATACCATCAGCATACCCCTGTTTATGAACAATACAACGATCTCTCCAATCCGAAACCTGATAACAGGATGGAATACCCTCGGGATTCAAAAGCCGGACCGCCCGGTTGATCAGGCCCTTGCATCTATTCATTCGAACTGGACATATCTTGTCAGATATAACGCTTCCATGCAACAATACATGGACCCCATCATACATGATAACACATCTGATACCTATCCAGTTTTGAAAAACAAAGATGGATTCTGGATTTACATGAAGGAAAATAGTACCTATACCGGATAATATCCGGTATTATTCTGCTTTTTTATATTTCATTCTGTATCATCTCTTCCGCCTTCCGGGCTTCATCTTCCCGACCCAGAGCACGAAGAATAACCACCTTCTGCTCCCAGCAGCGGGAATCATCGGGAGAAATTTTCAAGGCCTGATCAATCTCAGTGAGAGCAATATCAAACAACCTCGCTTCCATATGTATGCGCGATTTCATCAGCCATGCAGCGGAGTGTTCAGGGTAATTTGTGATGACCAGATCAAAATACCGGATTGCTTCATCATGACGGGAGAGTTGGTACAGGGCGATCCCCTTATTCATCAGGGTGATCCCATCGCTCGGGTTGATCCACAAAGCTCTGTCCAGGTACTGCAGCCCTTCTTCATATCTCCCAAGGTCAAGCAGGCATCGCCCTTTCTGGATAAGATAGGTAACATTCTCCGGATCTTTCTTCAGAACAGAATCAAATGAGGCGAGCGCATCTTCTAAAAATCGTCTCTCCTGGGTCTGTTCGTACAGCGATAATGATGCAGCCCCGATGTTGTAGAGTGCTTCCTCATCGTCAGGCATCAAACGAAGCAGGTAATTAAATGAGTCAATCGCACGAAAAAATTGCTCCTGTTTCAGGTGACTCATTCCGGCCGTCCGGTACGTTGAAACAGCAGCAGTCTGGTTTCCGGTTTTTTCGAGATATGCTGCTTTTTTTTCCATTGCTTCGCCGAAAAACCGATCCGTCACAGGAACCTGCTCATAGGTCTTCTGTGCGAGGGTTTCATGGCCTGATATTTCCAGGGCAGCTCCCTTTTTCATAAGAATGATGCCAAGCCGCATCGGTTCACTGGCTGAATAGGAATATGCCCGGTCATATGCAATGACAGCATCGTCATTTCTGCCTAAACGCTCCAGAATTCCGGCCTTGCTAAACCAGGTGGATGCCTGATCCGGATTAATGGATAGGGCACGGTCACAGGCTGACAGGGCTTCAGAAAGATATTGCGGATTCTCATTGCTCAGCTCTGAATATATCGAAGCCTTCAGCTGCC
>CAZXRT010000276.1:1455-3727 GCA_964642535.1 uncultured Methanospirillum sp. | reverse complement strand
GGTTCGGTCGCGTCATGGGAAACGGCGAACGCCTCAATGCGAAACTCCCCGACCTCGAACGGATCTCCACACCTGACGGTGTGCACCGGAAACCGGACAGCACCGGCCCGGGACCTGAGAAACGCATCCATTGTCCCGACGGTCCCGTATGCAGGTTTCTTCAGTTGATTACCTACCGCCCCAAGACCGCTGATATGATCCCCATGCTCATGAGTCACCAGAATCCCTTCGATCAACTCTTTCTTCCCTCCAGCATCCTGGAGCCGGCCACCGTTGTGACGGGTGCCGATCAGTTCCTTTGCAGACCGGCCGGCATCGATCAGAAGGGCACCGGATGAACCCTCAATATACACGCAATTGCCCTTGCTCCCGCTTGCAAGGACTGATATCTTCATAGGGATCTATTGTCCCGGAAATGGAATAAAGATACATTCACCTGGGAAAAAACCCGGTTGGTATCAGGGAATGATCTCACACCCGTTATACTTCTCGTGGGCAAAATCCTCCATGGTGATCACCCCGTCATCAAGGCACTGCTGAACCCGGGGAAGAATTCCGGTCAGGGATTTTTGCAGGGCACGGACCGTCTCACATACAAGATCGCGACCCTCCTCCGGCCACGGCTCCATGATTGCAGAGTAGAGGCACCGCCCACCACAGAAATCCAGGATGTCACAGGTTGTACAGTGACCCGGAACCGCGATATCAGGAAGGTGCTTCGGATCTGCGGTTTCAATATCACCCAGGTAATAGTCAGCCATGCCCACCATGATCGGGCAGGGCGAGATCTTCCCATTCGGAAGAACGGTATAATTCGCAAAGCCGGACCCGCACCGGAGCCGGGATGATCTCCCGCGAAGCATGTCTTCCACGGGATCGATGAACGGATACCATTTTTCTACGATCCCTGTCTTCTCCATCTTTTCAGCCCAGAGGTCTGCAAGCCGGTATATCCCAGGGATATAAGACATCTCTGACCATTCCCTGAACCTGCGGAACTGATAATCATTCCAGAAGTTACCGTCAATCTGCCAGTGGATTGAGGAGAAAGAATATTCAGGATTTTCTGACAAGTGGGTGACAGCCCGGAAGATATCCACCTGCTCATGTACTGTCATCCGTGCGATCAGTTCTCCCTGGTACCCGTTGGCAAGAATATGCCCGATATTTTCCGTCACCCGCTTGTATGTCCCTTCCCCCCGGCCCCGGTCGGTTGTCTCCCGGTCGCCGTCAAGGGATACGAGAATCGTCTCAAACCGGTTGACGATCTCTGCCGGGAGCCGGTGCAGAAGGAGACCGTTTGTCTGGATCATGAACCGGCTTTCTGGAAGGGAATCCATGATGGTGCAGATCAGGTCGCGACGGAGAGTAGGTTCTCCCCCGATGAAGGTAATGACCGCATCCGGGTCACGGGAGAGGAACGCAAAAAGCGTTTCAAGCGAATAATCAATCTCTGATGGAATTTCGGCATCTATCGTGATATGGTCCCGTTCAAGATCAGGAGTATCGAAGATCTTTCCCCTGCAGTACGAACAGGCAAGATTGCATGAGTCGGTCAGGAAAATATGAAAGAACACAAAAATCCAGAATAAATCTGACGGGAATCATATTGAATCTCACGACAGGAGAGGAAATACTGCCCATATCATTTTCACAAAAGGGATATGTGAGGATGCCTAATCAGTCAGTACTAGTCCATGGCATCGCGAATACTGCTCCTTGATGATGAACCTGCCATCTGCGAGATTACGGGCATTCTCCTGAGAAAACTCGGATATGACCCGGAGATCACCATGAGAGGAGAGGATACCATTGAGGCATACAAAGGCGCAATGGCTGCAGGAAACCCGTTTTCACTGGTCATCCTGGATCTCTCCATCCCCGGAGGAATGGGAGGCAGGGAGGTGATCGCAGCCCTGAAACAGATGGACCCTGCGGTCAGGGCGCTGGTATCCAGCGGAGATGCAAACGATCCCGCTGTGGTCAATTACACAGATTTCGGTTTTTCCGGAGTCCTGATGAAACCATACAATAAAGCTGCCCTGGACACTATCCTGAAAACCTTCCTTTAATAGCCAGATCCCCTGCCATATTCGTCTGTGCGATGTAGGGACAACCCTCCCGGCTTTCCAGAAGGATGCCATGAACCAACAAATCCTCTCCTTCATGAAATCCTGACAGGGTGGAAATCTCCACGCTTCAGAGAATTAAATCCCTCCTGTGATCACAGGTCACCAAATAAAAGAGCCATCTGGCCCCTGTTGTCAGAGAG
>CAZXRT010000276.1:0-1445 GCA_964642535.1 uncultured Methanospirillum sp. | reverse complement strand
TCATAAAATTCTGACAGGTTGAAAACCTCCACGCTGCCAGAGAATTGAATCCCTCCTTCGACCAGAGATCCACGGATAAAAGAGCCATCAGGCTCCTGTTATCAGAGAGGAGGGATTTAGAAACCCATCAGGACGATATTCTGATTATTCAGTCATCCCGGTGAAAGAGTGTGACGATTCTCACCTGCCCGATGATATGTCCTTTCATCGCTTCTTCAATATGAACCCGGTCAGCGACATCCGGCGATATCAGGGAATCTAGAGCATACAGGGTGAAGATGTACCGGTGTTCTTCAGTTGGAGGCGGACAGGGAGGCAGATACCCTTTGGTTTTCATCGAATTGAACCCCTGCAGCCCGGTCCCTGCTGTATCAGATACCGGTAACTGGTTAGGAGGAATCCCGCCCGATTCTGGCGTGAGATTATACACGATCCAATGGGTATACACACCATCCGGAGCATCCGGGTCATCCATGATCAGAGTCATCGACTGTGAACCATTCGGGGGATTGATCCAGTAAATGGCAGGAACCTGACCCGGTCCGCTGCATGAATACAATGCAGGGAGAGCAGATCCATTGATCACCGAACTGACAGACATACGAAAGGGTTGCTGCGACAGGTTTTGGGAAGGGGGAGAAGAATCTTCATCAGAACCGGACGTCCCCAGGCAACCACATGAGAGGAACAGTCCGGTGAGAATTAAAATTGAGAAATATTGATAAAAATCCATGAGAGACTATTCATGTGGAGGGGTAATAATTTTTCTGTCTTTTTCTGTAAGAATCAGGGATTTTTAAATCTCACGAAACGAGATCGAAACCATCCATCCCTGCGTCAGGAAACCGGGGACAGGGACCCTGTGATCGATATACGGATACCCTCAGGGATCAAACCGAAGGTATGGATACCGAATCATCATTCCTTGCCTCTGATCAGTTCTCCCGGGAACTGGGGATTCAACTGGTCTCCTCATCTCCCGGACGGGCGACACTGAAACTTGAAATCACAGATAAACTCCGGAACAGCCACGGAACCGTTCATGGAGGTGTGATCTTCTCTCTCGCTGACGAAGCCTTTGCTGTGGCCAGCAACTCTGATGGCATAGCGTCTGTTGCGATCAATACATCCATAACCTACATGAAAGCCGCACTGGAAGGAACCCTGTACGCAGAAGCGGAGGAATTTTCAAAAAATCACAAACTCGGCTCATATCAGGTGCAGATCTATGACCAGAACAATGAGAAAATTGCCATCTTTCAAGGCCTGGCTTACCGGAAGAGCCCGCGACGTTGAGATCCAGAGCAGAAAGGGAGGGATACGTTGAATATCCAAACATCACACGCAATTCTTCGCTCCTGGAAACCGGATGATGCACAGTCCCTGACCCGTTACGCCAATAATCCCAGAATTGCATCATCCATGCGGGACGGATTTCCATCCCC
>CAZXRT010000275.1:0-3738 GCA_964642535.1 uncultured Methanospirillum sp. | reverse complement strand
CTGGCCGGATCTGCCGGTAACAACCATGGCCATTGCGGCTACTTCCATAGATGGCTATACTGCTACGCCTGTGGCTCCGTGCGGTTCCTGCCGGCAGGTGTTGTTGGAAACGGAAACCCGGTTTGAAACGCCTATCCGCCTGCTCCTCTATGGCGAAGAATCCATCTGTATCGTTGAATCCGCTGCCGACTTGTTGCCGCTCAGCTTCGACAAGAGCTTCCTGCCTTGATTTTTCCTGGCGCTTAACAACGCTCCCTTTCGTTACGGGGATTTGGGCATTGCTTGCGTCCATTCCGCCGGGACGGGTAGCTTCGGCTCCGACTCGATGGGCTACAACCCTTCGCGCTTCCGGCTAAAACCTCAAAGCGTCAGTCACTGCGTTCCTTCCTCGAAGATGAGGTTTTTTTACGCCTACAGCCAGCTCGGTTTGCTTGACGCCCGTCTTCGCAACTACGCCCGAACCTGCCCATCCCAGCTCATTCCCTGCAACCAACACCCAAATCCCCTTCCATCAATTAATGGCAGTTACATTCATATCTTTCCAGAATGGAGCTGATTTGTATTTGTCAATTGATGTGGCCGGCACTTTTACGTTTACCATTTCTTTGTTCCAGAAAAATATTTTATCTATAAACGGTGGTTCTTCAGACTCAATAATGATAGATTTAAGTGCTGGATTATTAAAGAGACAATCCTTGTGAATATTAACAACGCTTGCCGGTATTATCAGTGTCTCGAGTTGCCTGCAATTGCTTAAAACACCGTTAGTTATTTCCCTGACATTTTGAAATTGAAATTCTTTGAAATTGCAAACAGCAAAAGCATATTCTCCTATCATTTTTAGACTTTCAGGCTGAATGATAGAAGTAAGCGATTCGCATCCGTTAAAAGAAAAGCCGGCTAGGTATTGTAGGTTGTTTGAAAGTTTCACGGTTTCGAGATTTTTACATCCCTGAAAAGCTGCCGTTGAAATAGTCTTTACACTGTTTGGAATGACAATGTTTTTTAAATTAATGCAATCCTCAAATGCATAGCGTTCTATGGATAATACTCCTTCAGGTATAGTTACAGATGTGATTTCGGATTTGTTAAATGCTTTAACATCAATGCAAACAACAGGATATTGCTTGCCTTTGTACTCAACGAATGGTGGTATGTCTATATCACCACTGTATTTGCTGCCGTCAGTTGGAGATGTAAGAGTAGTTCCATTTGCCATTTTATACATAAAGTGGTTGGCTCCTTTGTTTATGCTATCAAGTATACTGGCTTCTATACCTTTAAAGAATAAAACCTTACCATTGTGATTGATTGAGAAAAATCCTTTTTTACCTACACCTGAATCAGTGTCCACTAAAACATAATCTGAAAAAACTGAATAATTACTTGCACCATTTTTTTCGGTAGTTTCAGACTCTTCACCAGCTGTATCTGTGTTTTCGGAAAAATTAAATTTGGTTGTTTTAATAAACGCTAAGATTTGGTCTTCAGAAACAGGTTTTTTAAACGTTATGTTAACGACAGCACAAACGCTTTCTCCCTCTAGTTCGATTGGTTTGTTGTCAATGTTAAATGATATTTTTGATGAGTTGTTGCTCTCAACATCATCACCGGATAAATCGTCAAACATATCCATTTGATTGCCCATCTCAAAGAATAGTGTAAAGTCATTTATTTTACTGCCACCGTCAGAGAATATCTTTATGTTCATAACTCCGCCCATATCGAAGGCTAAAAGTTCTTCCTGGTCGTTAAAGAGTTTTTTAAATGCATCACCTTCACTGTCACTTCCTATCGGTTTATCAGAATCGGCAATTAGGGTAACTTTATCAACCTTGTTCAGAAGGCTCATAATTTGTTTTTTATCTTTACCGGAGACCTCACTTAGAATTTTTGAATCTTTTATGCTCTCAATAAACTTCTTTCCAGAGATAGTTTGAATTTGTATGTTATCATCACTCGTATTCTTGCGTAATTCAAGATAGTTGTCTGCAAATGTTTTATTCTCCGAATATACAGAAACCGCTGTAAATAAAAGTAGTGCGATGTAGATAAGTTTTTTCATGACTATTTTTGTTTTTTAAGGTTTGATTTTCCGCTTTTTAGCTTGTTGAGATTTTTTAAGTAATTTGTGCCGTTAACGTCTACACCCTGAGAAAGCTTTGATAATTGTTCAAGGTCTATTTTTCCGGTTATATTCATAACAGTAAGATTATTGTCTGCTTCGACACACATGACAAATTCTATAATTTCTCCTTTTTCTTCGAGGGTGTACATGACAATTTTTGCATCATTCTCTATTACTGACATCAATTCGCCGTAAGGTTGCAATATCTTTCTTATTTTATTTCTTCTATCTGTATTCAGATGTAGATTCATAAGCACGGACATCTTTTTTACATTGGTAAGAAAAGCCTGAAGTTCTTTGTCTTTTTTCATGTTGCTTTGTTCAGACTCAATGGTCATTTTTAACATTTTACCGGATATATTAAAGTTCATGGCACCTTCACTCATTCCTCCTGTTTGCTCAATTATTTCCGGCACGACATTTTGACTGAAAACGGCAACAGGCAGTAAAAACAATATGATTATTAGTAGTTTATTCATAGTATGATATGTTAATAATTTCATTCATAATGTTGGCGGTTTTAAGTTGATCTTTTGCCGTGGTTTGAGCTCTGTTCATTTCTGAAGAGGTAAGCAATAATAATGCTTTTACTGTTATTACCTTTTCTTCATCAGTCAGTTCTCTATTTTTTTTCTCTGTGGGAAATCCTTGTTTTAATCCAATAAAGACCAATAATGCTATAGATGCAGCCATAGAAATCCGGTAAAATGTAGTTGTCCTGAAAAAAGGAATTTTCTTTCTTTTTTCATCAATTGCCTCGAGAATCTTTTTATCAAATTGAACATCAGGCATTTCTGAAATACCTTGCAGGCCTGTAAACCACTCACGCCATTTCTCAAGGTCTTCAGGCAGATTTGAATGTTGCTTATAGTAACCGGCAATTATTTTTTCTTCGTCCTTATCGGTATCGCACTGCCAATAACGCTCTATTAAATTTCTTATTTCTTTATAATCCATAGTTGTCGATCTTTAAATAGCGTTCTTTTATTTTTTGTCTGGCTCTGAAGAGATTAATTTTTACCTGGGCTTCTGTAGTTTGCATAATTTCTGCTATTTCCAGGTAGGAGAGCTCGTCTATTTCTCTAAGTATAACAAGTTTTCTTTGATTGTCTGGGAGTTGGTTGATTGTTTTCCAAACCAGAGATGTTTCTTCATTTTTTATGACTGATTCCAGTGGGTTGTTGTTCTTGCAACTGACTAGAGTTTCAATTTTTTCATCAATAGAATCATTGTTGCCTGCTTTGTTTTTTATGCGGTCAAGTGCCTGGTTTTTGGTTAACACCATGGCGTAAACCTCCATGTTTTTAATTTCATTCCATTGGGCTCTTTTATTCCAGAGAGCTATCATCACATCCTGAACAATGTCCTGAGAATCTTCTATCGATTCCGTCATATACAATGCTTTCCTGAAAAGTTTGTTTTTCAAGGGTATTATATGTTGGATGAAGTAATCACGCTCTGTTGCCATACTTGTTATGAGGACGATTGAAGCGGCGGAAAGTTACAAATTATCTTATACTAAATTAAAGTCTTATACTGAAATAGGAACGGAAACAGGTTGATGGTCCGGAAAACAATTCAGCCGCCCTGTTGCAATGAACGAGGCGGCT
>CAZXRT010000274.1:0-3751 GCA_964642535.1 uncultured Methanospirillum sp. | reverse complement strand
TGAATGCCGGTGCTGATGCATACATACTCAAACCTGTTGATCCTTTCATGCTTATTGCAAAGGTCAAAGAGAAACTGGATGAGCAGGAGAAGGATAATGCCCTGGATGGAGAAAAAGTAGCTGAGTTTCTCGAAGAGAAGTTACTAAATGTCCGGAGATAATACTCCCTCTCCGAGTGAAAAATTACCCTCCAAGGTTGATCTCCTCCAGCTACTCGCGGGACTGGATGTCCCTGATCTCGATGTTCTGCAGGATCCTGCAATCACAGTAGATCTGCTGATTCCGACGCTTCAGAAGTTTCGAATTGCTGTTCCTGATATTTTTTATTCTCAAATCGCTGACTGGCTTGGACTTGAATTTGTTGAGAAGAATGCCCTTCTTGCATCAGTAGATATCGGATGCGTACTCCCCTACACAGTCGAATCTGAAGCACTGATCCTTCTTCTGGAATCAAAACCCGGCTACATCAGGGTTGCAACAGCCAATCCTTTGAAGCCTGAAATATTTGAGCGAATGTCAGATGTATTTCACAAAAAAATCGAAAAAACCGTAGTTTCTCTTGACACGGTACACGCACTCGCTGACGGATGTTATGCAGGACCGCATGCCTATAGTGCGCTGATGGAATTATCAGACCGTCAACCTGATGAGTCAGCGTACCGGATCCTGGTTCCCTGGCAGAAGATTGGGATACTGATCTTCTCCGGCATCATTTTTCTGGCACTCCTTATCAATCCCTTTTTTAGTTCGTTCGTGCTATTCACGGCGATCAACATCTCTTACTTCCTGATGAATCCTGTCAAGTTCTATATCTCATTGGTCGGCTTATCAGGGACTAAACAGGTTATCAGAATCACGAAGGATGATCTCGCTGAACTCACCGATGATGAGCTTCCGGTTTATACATTGCTCGTTCCGCTGTTTCATGAACGGGAAATGCTCCCCCATATCCTGAGCAACATCGCACAGATTGATTATCCCCGGGAAAAACTGGATGTGAAGATCCTCATGGAGCAGGATGATGAGGAAACTCTGGATAAAGCAAGAAAACTTGGGTTGTTCGGCAACATCGAGGAAATTATTGCACCGATGACGGAGAGTGAATACCGAAGGTTTCTGAGTATTTTCCATCCGGTTGTTGTCCCCAATGCAGAGATCAAAACCAAGCCCAGGGCATGTAATTATGGATTGAAACGTGCACGGGGTGAGTTTGTAGTGATCTATGATGCTGAGGATCTTCCTGACCGGGATCAGCTCAAAAAGGTCGTTCTCGCTTTCCGCAGACTTGGAGAGGAATATGCCTGTGTCCAGTGTCTGCTGAATTTTTATAATTCCCGGAAAAATCTCCTGACCCGCTGGTTTTCCATCGAATATTCGTACTACTATGATTATTATATTCAGGGTCTTGACAAGATTGAAGCACCAATTCCTCTGGGCGGGACCAGTAATCATTTCCGGTTCCGGACCCTTCGTGAGCTGGGAGCCTGGGATCCGTTTAACGTAACTGAGGATGCCGATCTCGGGATGCGGATTGCTCGAAAAAAGTTGAAAACAGCAGTCCTTGACTCCCACACCTATGAGGAGGCAGTGACCATTGTCGGGTCCTGGATTAAGCAGCGGTCACGGTGGGTCAAAGGATTTGTCATCACCTGGTTTGTCACCATGCGCCACCCGGTCAGGGTAATTCGTGACATCGGACTGAAGAACTTCATCATCTTTCAGACCGGATTCGGTGGGAATTTCTACCTTCCCCTGATGAATCTCTTTCTCTGGCTTGTATTCCTTGCCGGGTTTTTCATTCCGGATTACTTCTCCCGTTGGTTTGATTTCTGGCCGTTCGCAGCGATTGCAGTCTTCAACCTGGTTGTAGGGAATCTGTTCTTCCTGGTTATGATGCTCCTGGCAACCTGGAAGGAGAAACAGAAAGATCTGTTGATATATTCCCTTTTTTCCCCAATATACTGGATACTCATGAGTATCGGTGCGTGGAAAGGGTTTTTGCAACTTGCCATGGGCCAGGCATACAAATGGGAGAAGACTACACACGGGGTTTCGATACCTGATGAGAGTCTGTTTACACAGGAACCCAAAAATTTCTCCCGGCATGTCCGGTGGATAGAGGTGCAGGAACCGGAAGTAGTGACTGGAAACAGATCTATGACTCCTGCCCAGGGGGTAGTGTCGATTGGGATCAGTATCGCTCTGGTGGTTCTGGTATTAGTTCTGACCGGGTACATCCCGTTCTCTCCTGTTTCGGATCATATTCATATTACCAAGGTTCCGGGAATGGCGCAGGCTCTGGCCCCGTTTGAGCAGATGAAATCAGGAATGAAACCAAACCTCCTCAACTATGAAGCACTGTTACATCCTACGGAAACTCCATCATCGTTACCATCACCCCTTGGTTTATCTCCTCCCCGGCAGAGCCAGGTGATACAGAATGAACTGGAGCCGGGTCTGATTCTCCGGTATGATCCGGAGGAAGGGATCATCCGGGTATTGGCTGGAGGTTTATCATCGAATCTCTCCGGTGATTCACAAAAGTACCTGGTACTCACCACATCAGCAGACGGGAATGCACAGTACAGGATAGACCAGACTCCCTCCCTCCTCGAAATACCGGGAGGAGATGCACCGGTCAGGGTGGATGTGTTCAGAATCTATCCCTCCGGGGCCCGGGTTCTGGTTCTGACCGCTACCGTGTAATCTTCATGAGAAGAGGAATTACCGTGCCGGACGATCAGTCTCGTCGGATGGAACAATCACACCTGGAAGAACACGGGGATTATCTCCGATGTATTGTGAAAAGATGCTCGCGACCATTTCACTCTCTTCTATCCGCATCGTTGTGTTATTGACAGGATTTCTATCATTGGGCCACTCAGCATTCCACCAGCACATCCCGATAATCTCCGGCCATTTTCCAGAGGTGATATAACGCAGGGCGTCTTTTGTCCAGACTTCCGGGCTTAGTTGATGACTTTGGAGATCAGTTCCGAACTCAGAGATGATCACCGGTTTTTCCTGTGCCATAGTGACCAGTTCCGGGTAGACATAGTCCATCTGCTCTGAGAAATTTGTCCGGGGAATCCTATTCTTGTCCAGTGCCCCGTAGACAGATATCCCGACCCAGTCGATATACTCATCACCGGGATAGTAGGATGATATCGTGTTCCATTCAGCATGTGGCACACTGTTCCAGTTAACATGGTATACCCAGAGCAGGTTATCTGCCCCCCTTTCATCCATCAGGTCGATAATGTGACGGTATGCATCACGAAATCTTTCCGGTCCTTCATCCTGTCCGTTCCAGAATCCATTCCAGGGAAACCAGTTTCCGTTTACCTCCGTGCCCCATTCCACGATGATCGGTGATTGAAAATCTCTTGCAGTTTCAGCCCAGGCAGTCAGATCCTTGTCATAATACCCATCCCTGATCCTGCTCACCGTAAATCTGGGTTCCCTGACATACTGACGGGTATCAGTTCTTGTCATCAGCCTGATATACGGGACTGCCCCGTGACTCCTGATAATATCCGCCTGTTTTTCGGGGAAACGATGATCCACCCCCCACTCATTTGATACCACTCCGATTGCAATTCTTTTTCCGGCTGTTTTTTCATAGGAACGGATACTATCCCGTGAAATCTCACTCTCATAGCGGTGGTTTTCAACCGGAGTGAATGCCATGTGGTAGAAAGAGCCGGGAGGGGGGGAGGATACCGGAGGCACTGGTTCCTGGTCTGCGATA
>CAZXRT010000273.1:0-3760 GCA_964642535.1 uncultured Methanospirillum sp. | reverse complement strand
GTGTTGTGATGATGATACCCAAGGGTACCGCTCTGAAGCTTCCTGCAGATGGATGGTTCCGGTCTGGTACAGCGAATTGACTATCTCTGAATATTCCTGTTTCGGACCTACCACCAGGATATTTTCCATCTTCTGAAGCATTGCTTTACCCGGTAACCAGCGTGATAATCCGCGAAACTGCCCGGGGTATCCGTGAGGTTCCCAAAGCCCGTATCCTTTCCGCCTCCTGAACCCCGACACTTTTCAGACTACAGATCTCTGCGGAGAGTGTGCCCATCTCCTCATGATAAAACCTCTCCGCAGCCTCTTTTCCCTCTTTTTCTGCAACATCAAGGATTAATGCAGCCTCATTTCGTGACTGAGACAACTGTTCCTCGGTCTGACGAATGACCTTTTCAGCCTCCCTGCGAAGATTTTCTTCCTTTTCTGAAATGATCTCGAGCAGCTGCTTCTCAGAGTCCATCATCTCTCCCTATAAACCGTGACGTTTTTTCAAAACACGGGTAACCCCGTAGTTATCCGGGCATTCTTCCCGTGGCTTTCGCTGATCCGGAGGAATAGAAGCAGCCTCGATAATACGTTCTTCACACCGTTTCATCGCTGTTTTCTTCAGTTTCATGATGGCATCAAGATCAACCGGTGTCATACTGCTTCACCTCCTGCGTTCAACTGTGAATAATCGTGCAACCTTAAATAGGTGTTGTTTCCCATTACCAAAAACATTTTATCCAATCACTGATTCGCGGAAAAATAAACCTTGTTTTCAAAAATAGTAGAATATGAGAGGTCATGAGTTCCATTACCGAAGAAGTGAGATGGCTGCCACCTTATGGCGGGCAAAAGGTTAATCATCGGTCAGATCGCATCAGAGACTATTCTCTTCAGGAGTGCCATCACCATGACGACCAGTACAGGAGCCGGAGGCGGGGAATCAGTCCCGATCCATACTGCTCTTGTCGGAGATGTGTATTCCCTGTGTGGCAGCCGGCCCGAAGGACTGACACGGGCAGAGGCGGCTGAGGCCCTTGCACGATATGGTAAGAACGTCCTGGTAAAAAGACGGAAAAAATCGGTATATATCCGGTTCCTTGTCAATTTCACGCACCTGATGGCGATCCTTCTCTGGATCGGCGGAATGATTGCCGTTATCGCAGATATGATTCAGCTCGGGATAGCCATCTGGCTTGTCAATGTGATAAACGGCATCTTCTCATTCTGGCAGGAATTCAGAGCTGAAAAGGCTGCCGATGCCCTGATGAAACTGCTACCAGCTCATGTCCGGGTAATGAGGGAAGGAGAGGTCATTGACATCCTGGCAGAAGACCTGGTCCCCGGGGACGTGATGATCCTGACAGAAGGGGACCACATCTCTGCCGATGCCCGACTCGTAGAGCAGGCTTCACTCAGAATCGACCAGTCCACCCTGACCGGGGAGTCGCACCCGGTCAAAAAGACGAGTGATCCCTTTCCCGCAGCCGGGTATTCCCGCATCGAGTATCCAAACCTTGTCTTTGCGGGAACTAATGTTGTCTCGGGATCAGGCAAGGCAGTAGTACTGTCCACCGGGATGAATACGGAATTTGGCAAGGTTGCAAACCTGACCCAGGCGATTGGAGAGGAGCAAAGCCCGCTCCAGAAAGAGATGGTCTATATCACGAGAGTGGTGACCATTGTTGCCGTGAGTGTCGGAGTTATCTTTTTCTTCCTCCTGCTCACGATGACCTCAGTCAGCCTTACGAGCAGTTTCATCCTCTCCCTGGGGATGATCGTAGCATTTATCCCCGAAGGCCTCCTCCCGACGGTCACCCTCGCTCTCGCCCGCGGGTCTCAGCGGATGGCGAAGCGAAATGCCCTCATTAAAAGACTCTCAGCGGTTGAAACACTGGGATGCACCTCGGTCATCTGCACGGACAAAACCGGCACCCTGACCGAGAACGAGATGACCGTCAGGGATATCTGGATTCCGGGATCGTTTCTGACAGTATCGGGAGCAGGGTACCTCCCACAGGGAGAGATTCAGGCAGGGGAAGGGCCGGTATCAGCAGATCAGGCCCGCGACATGATACCGCTGCTGGTCACCGCCTGCCTGTGCAACAACGCCCGCCTCATTGCTCCGAATGAGGATTCGGAATCATGGACAGTTCTTGGTGATCCGACCGAGGCAGCCCTGCTCGTTGCTGCTCAGAAAGCGAGCATTGACATGACCCGTGAAAACCAAATAGCTCCGCGGATCAGAGAGTTTCCTTTTGATTCACGCAGGAAGATGATGAGCACCCTGCACCTCGTGAACAACAGGCAGATCCTTTGTCTGAAAGGAGCTCCCGGTGAGGTGCTCTCGCTCTCATCCTCAATCAGGGCAGGGGGAAAGGCCCGTCCCCTTAATGAAAGGGACCGCACTGAAATCATGGAGGTGAATGATACCTATGCTGCACGAGGCCTTCGGGTGATCGCCATGGCAGAACGTGAGATCCCGGATGATCTGGACTCCGGCATTGCAGAGAATCTGGAGAGGGATCTCACCATCCTCGGCCTTGTTGCCATGATGGACCCGCCCCGGCCCGAGGTTGCCGATGCAGTGTCACGCTGCTCTGAAGCCAGTATCAGGATCATCATGATCACCGGCGATTATGGCCTTACCGCGAGGACTATCGCCCGGAAGATTGGGATCGTCAGAAGTGAAAATCCCCGGATCATCACGGGATCAGATCTCGAAAGCATCAGCGACGAAGAACTGAAGGAGGCCCTCATTGATGAAGTGATTTTTGCGAGGGTTGCACCCGAGCACAAACTCCGGGTTGTCTCAACCCTCCGGGAGATGGGCCACATCGTAGCAGTCACCGGTGATGGAGTCAATGATGCACCGGCGCTCAAGAAGGCAGATATCGGGGTTGCCATGGGGATCACCGGGACGGATGTGGCGAAAGAAGCGGCAGACATGGTCCTGACCGATGATAACTTCGCCTCCATTGTGAACGCGGTGGAAGAGGGAAGAGCGGTGTATGCAAACATCAAGAAGTTTACCGGGTATATCTTCACCAGCAATACCCCGGAAGCGGTTCCGTTCATTCTTTTTGCCTTCAGCAGGGGAAAAATTCCCCTTGCCCTCGATGTCATGCCGATCCTTACCATCGACCTGGGCACTGACATGGTTCCGGCGCTGGCTCTCGGGTCAGAACCTCCGGAACCGGGAATTATGAGCCGTCCTCCCCGCAGGCTGGATGAACATGTCATCTCCAGGTCCCTGTTACTCAGGTCATACCTCTGGCTCGGGCCGATTCAGGCTGCAGCAGTGATGTCTGCGTTTTACTTCCAGTACTGGACTCACGGGTACTGGGGTCAGATATATGATCTGCCTGCTTCAGGACCGATCTACCATTCAGCCGTGGCCATGGCTCTTGCAGCGGTTGTCAGCACCCAGATCGGCAATGTTCTTGCCCACCGGACCGAACGGCAATCGGTCTTTGAAACCGGCCTTTTTACCAACCCGATGATCTGGATGGGGATTGCTTCTGAACTGGTCCTCATCCTCCTCATCATCTACCTTCCGTTTTTCCAGGATATCATCGGTACCGCACCATTTCCTCCTGAGAACTGGCTCTTCCTGGCAGCTCTCACTCCGGTTCTCCTGATTGCGGAAGAGAGCAGAAAAGGCATCGCACGCTGGATGGATAACCGAAAACAGGAATCTGCACATAAAGGGGTATTATCATGAAAATTCTCATCATCGGATGCGGAAGGATGGGTTCAGGCATTGCCAGAA
>CAZXRT010000272.1:0-3767 GCA_964642535.1 uncultured Methanospirillum sp. | reverse complement strand
TGCATCCGAGGGCCCCTCCAATGAAGAAAGGGGCTATGACTGCCCCGAGAAAGATCACCTTCCCCGCAATAAATACTCCTCCTGAAAACTCCAGCCAGATGGTGATCGCGGTGATGATTCCGGCATAAATCCCCGGCATCCAGAGAACCGGGTGTTTAAGCAGATGGATTGAATCAGAAAGCGGCTTTAAAACCATGGTTACCGGTTCCTGGGCATTGCCACGATCTCGCGGATCTGCAGGTCAAAGAACCGGCTGGTATGGGACGGCCAGATAACACAGACCGTATCAGCCCCGCATCCTGTTCCTCCGAGAGCAATCACTTCCTCAGAGACCGGGATCGCTCCCTGGTCGGCAGCGATAAGAACACATTCCACGGCAACCTTGACTCCGATGGCAATAATCCGTCGTAATGCCTCGGCAACCGCTTCACTGCGGGATCCTCCCCCGACTTTCGGAGATGAGGAGAACGCGCGTTCAAGTCCGGAAAGGACATGAGTACCGGTTACGATGGTGATTCCTTCTCCTTTGAGTTCCTGTGCGGTTACAGGATCAAACTCCCAGACCCCCGGTTTGGTAAATCCTACCACATGGGATACGATGATCAGGGAGATTCCTGTTCCCCTGACAATTCCGGCAGCTTCACGGGCTGTTTTTCCACTTGTGCTGGCGATGACCATCCGGGTGATTCCAAGGTCCTTTGCTCTCTCAACTGCAATCCGGATTGCATCGCGGGTGTTCTCTTCACCCGGTTTATCAAAGTACCAGATTTTTTTTACCGAGTACCCCATACATATCGGTTAGACCGCAAAGGTTTAAGGTACGAGCTATGATCACCCTTGCACTTGCAGGAAAACCAAACTGCGGAAAATCAACCCTGTACCGTGCCGCCACCATGGCGCCGGCAGAGATTGCGAACTATCCTTTTACCACGATTGATGCCAACCGCGGTGTTGCCTATGTCAGGGTACCGTGTCCCTGCACAGGCCTTGCAACGCGGTGCGGGAACTGTGTGGATGGTATCCGGTACGTTCCGGTCCACCTGATTGATGTGGCAGGGCTGGTTCCCGAAGCGTATACCGGCAAGGGTCTGGGAAACCAGTTCCTTGATCATCTCAGGCAGGCTGATGCCATCATCAACGTCATTGACGCCTGTGGAGGGACTGATATTGAGGGAGCGCCGGCCGAGGTTGGATCCCATGATCCCCTTGAAGAGATTCCGATGCTGGAGACCGAGATGACGATGTGGCTGTACGGGATCATTGACAAACACTGGTCCAGAATGCAACGGCAGTCACAGGTGAAGTCATTCAATATGCATGCGGGTCTTGCCGAGATTCTTGCCGGCCTCTCGATCAGGGAGGAACATGTGATGGATGCGGAACGTGAGTCCGGAATCGTCTTCCGATCAGCCCAGGCTGAAGACCTGAAAAAATTCTCCCGAATCCTCCTGAAGATTTCAAAGCCGATGATTCAGGCAGGAAACCGGGCGGACCTGGCTCCTCCTGATCTGATCTCACGGGTCCAGGGGGCTGGGATCAGTCTGACCAGTGGAGCGGCGGAACTGGTTCTTCGAACCGCGGCGGAACACAAGGTCATCACCTACAATCCGGGTGATCCAGCCTTCTCCATTCCTGATGAAGGAAAACTGAATCCTGCACAGAAAGAAGGCCTTGTGAAGATCCAGGAGTATATGAAAACCTTTGGAGGGACCGGCGTCCAGCAGATCATTAACCGTGCAGTCTTTGAACTGCTGGATCAGATCATCGTTTATCCGGTTGAAGACGAGACCCACCTCACCGATGCAAAAGGCCGGGTACTTCCTGACGCATTCCTGATGAAGAAGGGTTCGACACCGCATGATCTCGCGTACCAGGTTCATACTGACATCGGCAAAGGATTCCTCTACGCGATTGATGCAAAAACAAAAATGCGGATAAAAGAGTCTGCATTATTGAAAGACGGCGATATCATCAAGATTGTCAGTACTGCGAAATAACTTCGCCACCTTTTTATACTAACCCGGAGATAAATCTCTGTTATGGGAGGTGAGGTGTTCCAGGCTCAGGTGCTCAAAAACTTTTTTGATACGATCACCGGAACGGATCGAAACCTCACCCGGATATACATGTGTGTGGTCAGCCTTGCCCGGCTCAGGGGTGAGGACCCGGATACCATCGGACGTCTTGTTGAACAGCTCAAGCAGAGCAAGATCAAAAAAGAGCTCTCAATTGACGTCCTTGACTATATGTGCGCAGCAGCCACCGAACTGCACATTTCTGCAGTCAAGACTGCGTTCGGGGTTCAGGATCTGCATGAGCTCACCCAGGACTTTGACGGAGTCAGTATCGACAGTCTCTGACATTTTTTGCCGAGCAGATAAATTCAGGCAGATCATACAGTGATATCAGTATGAGAGTCTGTATCATGTGCGGCGGGGAGGGCACCCGGCTCCGGCCTCTCACCTTTGAACGCCCGAAACCCTGTATTCCCATCGTGAACAAACCATCGATTGAGCATCTGGTCTGTCATCTCTCCAATCTCGGGTTTCACGATGTTGTCATCACGGTCGGATATAAGGGTGATGCACTTGAACAGTCGCTTGGAGACGGGGCCCTTTTAGGTGTGACCATCACCTATGTCTACGAGGAGACAAAACTCGGGACTGCAGGCAGCGTGCTGAATGCCCGCAAATATCTTGGGGACAAACCATTCCTCGTGGTCGGTGGTGACCACCTCACGGATCTGAACCTGCTGGAGTTTTACCGTGAACATCTGAAGAGCGCTGCCTTGGTAACGATCGGGCTGATCTCGATAGATGAGCCCTCTGAATACGGTATCGCGGAGATCGATGTTGAAAACCGGATCAGAAGGTTCCGGGAAAAGCCCGGACCGGGCGAAATATTCTCCAACCTGGCTTCAACCGGGATGTATGTCTGTTCTCCTGATATTTTTGAGTTTATTCCCCAGGGGAAGAAATTTGATTTTGCCAAGGATCTCTTCCCTCTCCTGATGGAGAAAAATCTCCCCCTGAACGGCTGGCTTGCCCGGGGCAACTGGTCTGATGTCGGGAGCCCCTCTTCCCTGAGACAGGCAGAAAAGTGGCTGCTCCAGGATATGAAATATGCAAATATCAGCGGGGACCTGGATGTGAAGAATGCAAATATCCAGGGACCGGTGGACTTTGGAAGTTCCATCTACCTGGGCAACAACAGCAGGATTGTCGGGCCGGTTGTCATCGGAAGCGGAACATCCATCGGGGATAACGTTCTGATCGGCCCATACACCTCCATAGGGAAGAACTGCATTATCCGCAACAATGTCCGCCTCCTCTCCTCTTCCATCTACAACCGGGTAGTGATTGGGCAGGGTTCATCAGTATCAGGAACAATCATTGACAATGATACGATGATCGGTGACGGGTGCAGTATTGAGCATGGATCGGTCATCGGTCCCCGGTGCGTTATCCGGCACAAGGTAACCATCCATTCAAACACCCGGCTCTGGCCTGACGTGATTATACCGGAGGAGACCGTTGTCACCGAGCATGTTCTCAACGAAGCATACGATACCCGGTGTGAAGGCTCTTAATCACCTTTTTTTGCAGTCCCTGGATTTTCACGGTCTACCACAACGATTCCGCCGAACCGGTGTGTTCCTGCTATAAGAGGGTGACGGGCGTAATCCATGATCTGGATGTCTCGGATCGTCCTCAGTTCCATGGCACGTGCTGTCCGTTCAAGACCCAGCTCAATATCTTCCATGATCT
>CAZXRT010000271.1:0-3780 GCA_964642535.1 uncultured Methanospirillum sp. | reverse complement strand
TACACCGGGGCACGGGGAAGTCCCGCCAGTCGTCCGATCGTTGCCCGGGGTCCGTCAGCAGCGATGAGAACCTGGTATGAAATCTCCTCCTTCCCGTTTACTCCTGAGGTGACCAGCGTATGATCCCGGATCTCCAGACCGGATGCCCGGGTCTTGACTGCCAGATCAGCCCCTGCATTCGCAGCCGAATATGCCATATCCTGGTCAAGAATAGACCGGTCAACCACATATGCCATGGTTTTTCCTGCATCAAAGGACAGGCTGCATGTGGAGCCGATGATTGTTGCACCTGATACCGTGTTCAGGACACAGCGCCGGGACACCCGGCATTCTTCAAAAGCAGATGATGAAAGGAGTCCGGCACATTGAATGGGAATTCCGATATGAGCCTGTTCTTCAATGAGCAGAGTAGTAAGGCCTGCTTTCGCACAACATTCCGCTGCTGCAGACCCGCTGGGACCCCCACCCACGACCACAACCTCATATCTTCTCTCCATTAATCCTCAGTATCTGGTCGGATATCCTATCAACCCTCTGAACTTCCTGTACCTTTTCTCCATGCAACCCCTACCTGTTAGGATATGATCAGGGAACCAGAATTCAGATGGAAGCAGTGCATCATACTTCGAAACGATGTCAAGATGAGTTGTGGAAAAAAATGTGCACAGGCAGGCCATGCAGCGATTGTGGCCTTCGAAAAAAGTGATTCTTCATCAAAAAAATCATGGATGAATGAAGGACAGAAGAAGGTTGTCCTCAAGGCAGATAGCGAGCGGACTCTGTTTGAACTGAAAAGTATTGCAGAAGCTGCAGGAATATCTGCAGCCCTTATCCAGGATGCCGGCATGACAGAGATCCCGCCCGGAACAATCACCGCCCTCGGACTGGGACCTGCAAAAAGTGAAGAACTCGATAAGATCACCGGGAACCTCTCCCTCCTATGAAAAAAAGCCCGTATCCCCTTGATCAATCTCTCGGATTACGCTGGTATTGCTCTGACCAGGAGGGGATTGGTGGAAGACTGCGAACAGAACCAGAGGATTTCGTTGTCGAGGAGATTGGAGATCACCCGGATAAAAAAACAGGACCGTATCTAATCTGCCGGCTCACCAAGCATAACTGGGATCAGCAGCGGGCCATCAAAGAGATCGCAGGAAGACTGGGAATCAGTCATCAGCGAATCGGATTTGCCGGTACCAAAGATAAACGGGCAGTAACTACCCAGTATATTACGATATACAAGGGTGATCCGGAGAAGATCTCTTCACTGCATCTTCCTGACATGACGATAGAACCCGTCGGACAGACTGATCAACAGATCAGTCTTGGTGACCTTCAGGAAAACCGGTTTTCCATCACGCTGCGGGATTATTCAGACACACAATCAATACAGGCAATCAGTGAGAGTATTGCTTCCTTTCAACATGATATACCGAATTATTATGGATATCAGCGGTTCGGAGTCCAGCGCCCGGTAACCCATCTGACCGGGATGGAAATACTGAAAGGAAATTATGAGGAGGCAGTCAGAACCTTTATTTGTACTCCTTCATCAGGAGAAACCAGTGAATATACAGAAGGTCGAACGTTATTCCGGGATACCGGGGATGCAAAAGAAGCATTACATAAAATACCTGTCCGCCTCTCTCTTGAACGATCTCTTCTCCATCATCTCGTGAGTAAACCGGGAGATTATGCAGGTGCATTCCATTCATTCCCCCGAACACTCAGATCGATGTTTGTAAGCGCTGTTCAGTCATGGCTTTTTAACCGGACACTCAGCATGAGAATTGAAGAAGGGAGAAGCCTTTCGCAGCCTGTTCCTGGTGACCGGCTAGTGTATCCGGATGGAAGAGTAGACACAGTAACACCAGGAACTGCAAAGATGGCCCAGATGCAGGTACAACGGAGCCGGTGCAGAATCGCTCTGTACATGCCGGGATCAGAGCCATACCGGATATCAGGAAAAGACGATGAAAACATGGCCCGGCTGATGGAAGAGGAGCAGATATCTGCAGACATGTTCAGGACTGCGTCATCATTCCTGGAGACCCGGTTTTCAGGAGCACACCGGGCAGCAACACTGAAAACAGATATCGTTCTTCAGACGGGAGAAAAGGGGGTCTCTTTCTCTTTCATTCTCCAGCCTGGACAATATGCAACAACGGTGATGAGAGAGATCATGAAAGCTGACCCTCTGATGATGATTTGACCGACTCAGGAACGACGAACCGAATATTCAGTGATCAGGTTCTCTCCGGCCAGATAGTGTGCCTTCAGTTCAAGCCTGATGAGATCATCAACCGATCTGGCTGCCAGACCTCCGACAAGTGACGGGGTGTCTGTTCCTCCTGCAATGAACGGCAGGTGAATGAGAACAATCTCATCAATCAGACCGAGGGAGAACATCTGCCCGTTCAGGGTAGCTCCTCCTTCGATCATCAGGTTTTCCACTCCGTGTTCTGATCTCAGCCGGTGAAGAAGAAGAGAGAGATCGATTCTGTCTTCTCCACAGGTCTCAATAATTGCCCCCTTTTCACGAAGAATTCTGACCCTTTCAGGATCAGCACCACGGGATATGGCAACAATTGTCGGAGCATCAGGTGAGAGGACATTTGCATCAGGAGAAAGATCAGCCCGTGATGACGGGATAACCCGAATGGGATTCTTACCCGGAACATGCCGGACAGTCAGAAATGAATTGTCAATCCTGATGGTATTGGACCCCACCATGATGGCGTCTGACTCTGCACGAATACGGTGGAGGAGAACTTCAGCCTCATGTGACATGAACTGCATCAGAAGCTTTGATGATGCACCCTTTGTCACGGTAAGCTTCCCGTCAACAGTTACCTCAGAGACGAGTACTACGTGAGGCCGGTTCAGATCTCCAGACATAAGATCAGTATTGGTGCCATGTCAATATAATCTGGACCATTCTGACCTTCATTATGGAAGACATAAATATTTCCCGATCCTGATATCGCATATGGCAGATGAAATTCAGAATCTCAAGGGAAGAGTATTAAGACCGGATGAACTGGTAGGATACCAGGAAGGGAGCGTTGTCAGCAGAATGATCACGTATTCACCCCAGGGAACCGTGACCATCTTCGCCTTTGCTGCAGGATCTGGTCTTTCTGAACATACGGCACCATATGATGCTGTCATTCAGATCCTTGAAGGGCAGGCCCAAATCACCCTCGATGGGAATGTTCATGAGGTACGATCAGGAGAATTCATCATTCTTCCCGCAGGAATTCCGCATGCTGTTCATGCGAATGAATCGTTCCGGATGATGCTGACCATGATCCACGCATAACACCCTGAATGGAATATCCGAAAGGGATAAAGAATAACAGACCATAGATCTGAGTAATACTGGTTATTTTTCTGGTATGCCAGTAATCGGTATTGCCGGATTTTCGTTCAGGAATACATAGGATGAATATTACTGCCTTCCGTTACCGTTTCATCGGTTATGTGGAGCCCTTATCAGGATTGTTCCTGAAAGCTGGCATCTCTCCAAATACGATAACGATCCTCTCCATTGTTGCCGGACTGGCATGTGCTGTTTCGTATGCCTACAGCTCGTTTATCATTGGAAGCATATTTCTGTTCATTTCAGCAGTTCTCGACCTTATTGATGGAACTGTTGCGAGGAAATCAGGGACCGAAACAAGATTCGGAGCAGTTTTTGACTGGATCGCAGACAAATATATTGATGCAATTGTGATAATCGGAGTCGGAATTTCAACGATCCCGATTCTCACCCGGTTT
>CAZXRT010000270.1:0-3782 GCA_964642535.1 uncultured Methanospirillum sp. | reverse complement strand
CACCGGTAGATTTCTCACTCACCTTCTTTAATGTCGGTCAGGGAGACGCATGCCTGCTCCAGTCAGCAGGAAAATCGATCCTCATAGACGCCGGGCCAGAGGAAGCAGGACCGGTCATCGCAGGCTGGATGGAACAACACAATATCAGCAGCCTTGAAACCGTGATCGCGACGCATCCACACAGCGATCATATCGGGGGAATTCCCTACATCCTGAAACATATGAAAGTCGGTCAGGTGATCGACAACGGGGATATCCACAGTACTCCAACCTATACCAGTTATCTCTCCGCGATTGAAAAGCGCCATGTTCCCCTCACTTCAGCACAGGCAGGAGATCTCATCAGGGTAGTTCCCGGTCTGACGATAGAAGTGCTTCATCCAGGCAACAGGTTGGGAGATGATATCAACGATAATTCGCTGGTTCTCAAAATCACCAGCCCGGAGACGACTGCACTGCTGATGGGAGATGCCGGAAAGACGATTGAGCAACAGATTATGTCAGAAGGGACTCAGCTCAGGGCAGATATTCTCAAAGTCGGCCATCATGGGAGCAGGCATTCCTCGGGAAAGGATTTTATCAACCAGGTTAACCCGGAAATTGCCATCATATCCCTCGGGCCGGATAATGAATACGGTTATCCCCAAAAAGATCCCATCACCTACCTGACCGCAACTGGTGCACGGATATACCGGACAGACCAGGAAGGAACCATCTCCATAAACTGCAGTGAATCCGGCTGCTCGGTGATCACCGGGGATGAAATCCGGGATCTGACGGCATGTGACTGCCCATCCATCCGTAATTTCTGCTCAGAAAAAGCAGGGGAGTTGAATCCGTGCTGCGCAGCGTGCAGGAGCTGACCATGGAAAAAACCCATCCCACAAAGAACCTGATGGTGGTGGACCGCCTGGAAGAAGGATATGCAATCCTCATTCCTCAGGATACTCCTGAAGAGATCATCACCATTCCGATCAGGTACCTTCGGGGAATAATCGAAGGGGATATTATTGAACTATCCTTCAGAAAAGATGAGACTGCCACCCGGGAGGCAGTGGACAGGATAACGGTCATGCGGGAACGGCTGATTTCCAGCTGATCGCAAAATATCTGCACGGTCCTGTCATTCCGGTACATCGTAGTGCCGTCACATCCCCGGTATGCTGCCTGCAGGGAATTCTCCTCCTGACCCAAGAAAAATTCAATACAGATAGAGGTACCATACAGGAATATGAACCAGCCCGTAATCATCAGGGTTCTGCTTGTGATCACCTGTCTCCTCGCGATCGCGACAGCGTCGGTGATGGGAGAAGATGAAGATGCAGCGTTCGTGTACGGAGAACCTCCTTCAGGAGGGAATATTCTCCTGAAACTGGTGAACAATGAAGATGAACTCGATGCCATCGCAGTCCTTACCAAAGGAGGGGACAAAACACCGTTATTTGCAATCTATGTCCCGTCCGAAGAAGTGGGGGCGGTGAAAAAGATGGAGAAAGGGAGATATGACGTGTATTTCACCACAGGGATCGACTGGAACGAAGACAGGAGGGCATTTAACGACGGAAGATACTACAAACTGAAGACCCCCCTTATTCTGGGAGAGAAAAGCGAATACCAGGTCCAGATCTACGCAGATGACGGAAAACTGGGATCCAGGATCAAACATATCGATGACTCGGTATTCCCGGATATTTCAGGGCCTTCATATACCTCGTCAGCAGATACTGACGATAACGTCGAGAACTACCAGAAGGATACAGGAACTGCTGCAACCTCCACCTGGGGTTCCGGGTAACAAAAATCCGGCATCATAACCGGTGTATCTCAAACCCAAGGTATCCATATTTATCTGTGCAGAGATTGAACCTCGCAGTATGGGATTGGAAGATGTACCGGTTTTCTTCTCAGTCATCGTGAGCATTCTCATTATTACCGGGATCCCCCTGATCTCGACCGCAGCTCCTGCTCCCCTTTCACCATCCGTGAACGAGGATTCAAACCTTTCCTCCCCTCATTATATCATCACCGGGATCTCTGCACCATCGGAAAAAACCCCGGTTTCTCCGGGCAACTCCATTACTCTGAACTGCAGGGTACGAAATACCGGAGCGAATGATAACGGCACGGAACCGATACAGATCTCCGCTACCCTCGGACCATACCCGCTCATCTCCCAGACCGGCATGATTTTTCCTATGAAAAGCAGGGAGGAACATCATGCAACCCTCACATATCTCATCCCTGAAGGGATTCCTCCCCGGATGTACCCGTTGAAAATCTCGATCAAATATGAGGAGGAACCCTCGGCAAATCCGAGAAACGGGTCAGAGATGAAAGGGCCTGATATTCTCGTTGTAAAAAAGACGGATACAGGAGTGAAAAGCAGCGGATGCGGATGCACGTAGTATCTTGTCAGGGGATATCTGTCTGCTGACCGGCGGGAGGGTAGAATCAATCATCTCAGGCACGGTCACAACCCCGTAGCTGGTTCCCGGACCATGTCACTCATATGCACCCCCCTCAGTTCTGCCAGAAATTCATCTGCAGAAGAGTAGCGTTCCCGTTTATCAAGAGCAAGAAGCCGGCGCATCAGGGGATCATACCGGGCATAATGAGGATTCCGGATGGATGGGGAGATATACACCCCTGACAGGACGGCCTGGTTGTCTCCATCTGATACCGATCCGCTCTGGTAGGGGATTGTCCCGGTGATGAGCCAGTACCAGACAACACCCATCTGAAAGAGATCGGTCTTTTTTCCCGGCTTTCCATACTTTTCAGGATGAAGTTGCTCCGGAGCCCTGACGACCATCGGATCTTCCTTCCCGGAACCAGCCTGAATGAGAGACGCTCGCATCAGGCCGGAAATTTTCGGAACCATCGGTTCATCAAGGAGGATATACCGGGGTGAGAGATGGTAATGGCGTACTCCTTTCGAATGGATATACGCAAGTCCTGATGCGATACCTTCCATCATGGTGTACATCACATCAACCGGGACCGGAGGAGTAAGATCTGCCAGTGTCCGGCAGAGATGATCCCCGCAGGTGACCCCGGATGCATACTCAAGTTCCAGAAAGAGATGCGGGTGAAATTCAGCCCTGAACATCTTCAAAACATTCACATGTCTCAGTTGATAGAGTACGGAAATCTCGGTATAGACAGATGAGCCCACGTCTGCATCTTCCCGTGCGATCTTCAGTGCCCTGAGATCACCGGTATCATTCCTGATGGCAAGGATAATCGAGGCAAAAGCATCCCTCCCGAGCAGCCGGATCGGAGTGTACCGATCACTCATCACATCAGGAAACCCTGCAATTTTAGGCTTATCCAAAACCCTTCGCTCTTGTTCCTTTTTCTTCCGAAGTGTATCTATCTCCTCGAAGAGAAGCAGAACTTCCTGATTTTCAGGATCAAGAGAGCGAACGGTTTCCAGCACAGCCCCTGCTTCTTCATCAAGCCCCCATTCTATCAGGATTCGTGCCTGATGTAACAGAGCATCCACATGACGCGGATTTTTATGAACAAAACCCAGGTAAAACTCATATGCCTTCTCAAAAACTCCCCTGGCAAGCAGGGCAATACCTCGGTTATACGGAATCTGCAGGTACCGCAGGAATGAATGACCCGCTGAATCAAGGATCTTCAGGGATATGGTCATCTCATACTCGTTGTCATCCGGCTCTGACAGGTCCAGAGGGATATCAGCCGAAAGCCCTGCTCCTACCTCCACTCCCTCCACAGAGAGAGGTTTTCCCGTCGCATTAAAGGCCGAGACCTGA
>CAZXRT010000269.1:0-3799 GCA_964642535.1 uncultured Methanospirillum sp. | reverse complement strand
CCCTCAACGCTGACACACAGGCAATTTCTCAGGAGCGAGGCATTGCATGGCTCAGGAAGATCAGGAGATTAATTACTTTGTTCGGGTACTCAACACCGATCTCGATGGTACCAAGCCGGTCATAGTTGCACTGACTGGTATCAAGGGTGTTGGGAGACACACCGCTCAGATCATTGCTGAAGCGGCGAAGGCCCCCAAAAACGTACTGATTGGAAAACTCGATGAGGCGTCTGTGGACCGGATTCGTGAAGTGGTAAACAACTACCAGGAACGGATTCCGACATGGATGGTCAACCGGCCCAAGGACGTGTACACTGGTGCACCCCGTCACATTCTGGGAACTGATCTCGCTCTTACCAATGAAGACGATATCAACATTCTCAAGAAGATTCGGGCATACCGGGGTATCAGGCACGAGACCGGACAGAAGGTCCGTGGTCAGCGTACCAAGTCTACCGGAAGAACCGGGCTCATCGTTGGTGTGAAGAGGAAGAAAGCATAAGGTGAATCATGGGATATCCAGGAAAGAACCATAAGCAGTACCAGACACCAAAACGCCCATTCGAGCTTTCCCGTATCGAGGAAGAGACCCGGCTCGTTATTGAGTATGGTCTGAGGAACAAGCGTGAGGTCTGGATTGCGAAGAGTGCACTCCGCCGGTACCGCAAAGCTGCACGTGATATTATTGCACTGCAGTCTGCCGGAGCCAGTGCCGAGGCGATTGACCGCAAGAGGAATGAACTCATCGGTCATCTGAACCGCATCGGGGTGCTCAGCCGCGACGCCGGTATTGATGATGTGCTCTCCCTCCGTGTTGAGCAGCAGCTTGACCGCCGGCTGCAGACCCTGGTTTACCGCCACGGGTTTGCCCGGTCACCCAAGCAGGCCCGGCAGTTTATCACGCACGGCCATATCTCGATCAACGGACGGCGAATCACGGTGCCTGGCTACATTGTCAGTGCAGCAGATCAGGAATCCATCACGTACTCGGGTTCATCCCCGCTCGTAAGTGATATTCACAGCGAGAGACAGCGGATTGCAAAGGTTGGGAGATAATCATGGCTGCTGAAGGGAAGGAAAAGTGGGGCGTTGCTCACATCTACGCCTCGTTTAACAATACCATCATCACCGTCACCGATCAGACCGGCGCCGAGACGATCACCAAGAGCAGTGGTGGTATGGTTGTGAAGCAGGACCGGAACGAGAGTTCCCCCTACGCAGCCATGCAGATGGCACAGAATGTTGCACAGGCCGCCAAGGAAAAAGGTCTGGTCGGCCTTCACGTAAAGGTCCGGGCACCCGGGCGCGGGAAACAGCGCTCACCGGGTCCGGGAGCACAGGCTGCAATCCGGGCACTTGCCCGTGCCGGGATCCGCATCGGAATCATCGAAGATGTCACGCCTGTACCACACGACTCCTGCAGAGCTAAAGGCGGGAAGAGAGGTCGTCGGGTCTGATGAAGATCGATTTCAGCAGCATTGAGGCAGATCGCACATCGTTTGTGCTGAGTGAATCGCATATTGCATTTGCAAATGCACTCAGGCGGGCAATGCAGAGTGAAGTTCGGAGTTTTGCCATTGAGGATGTCAGGATCTATGACAATACCAGTGCACTCTTCGACGAGATGCTTGCCCACCGCCTGGGTCTGATTCCCCTCACCACCGACCTTCAGAGTTATATCCCGCGGGAACTGTGTTCCTGCGAAGGAAAAGGGTGTGCCCAGTGCATGGTTACCCTGACGATGAGTGTTGAAGGTCCCCGCGTGGTGATCTCCGACGATCTCATCTCACAGGACCCGGCAGTTCACCCGGCAGTCGGGAATGTTCCGATCGTGAAACTCGAAAAGAACCAGAAGGTCGTATTAGAAGCATACGCAATCCTGGGTCGCGGCATCAACCACTCCAAGTGGCAGCCGGTTACGGTCTGCGGGTACAAAAATTACCCGCTGATCTCGGCTGACAGCCGGTGCGACGGTTGCGGGCTTTGTGTTGAGGTCTGTCCCAAGAATATCCTGGAGGTCAAAGGCGGGGCTATCGCAGTGAAGGAAGGAGCAGACAGTGAATGTTCGCTCTGCCGGCTCTGTGAACAGGCCTGCCTCAACAGCGGGATCGGGGATGAACCGGCCATTCATATCGGTATGGATGCAAACCGGTTCATCTTCTCGATGGAGAGTGACGGATCACTCCCTGCAATAGAGATCTTGAAACAGGGGCTGCTGTATCTGAAAAATCAATCAGACGAACTCCTCGAAGCGCTCAGCGAAATCAGGGGGTAACGGATCATGAGCAAAAAATATGATAAGTCCAATCCGCGCCTCACCGAACTCATCACGCTCCTAAAGAAGGCATCGAGTGAGAATGAGGTGCAGATCTGGCGCGACATCGCGATCAGACTTGAGAAACCAAGTAAGAACTACGCTGAAGTGAACGTGAGCAAGATCAACCGGTATGCACAGGAGGGTGAAACTCTCCTGGTGCCGGGCAAGGTTCTTGGGAGCGGGATCCTGGATTCCAAAGTCACGGTTGCAGCACTGAACTTTTCAGAGGCTGCTGTTGACAAGATTTCCGGGAAAAAGGGAGAATGCCTCAGCATTGAGCAGCTCCTGTCCCAGAATCCAAAAGGAAGCCACGTAAGGATACTGAGGTGAGTGAGCAGATGGTAACGGTAATCGACGGGGACGGCCTGCTTGTCGGCAGACTGTCCAGTGTGGTTGCAAAGCGTGCGCTGAACGGTGAAGAGATTGCGGTCATCAATGCAGAGAAGGCAGTCATCTCAGGAAGCCGGGCCCGGGTCCTTGCAAATTACAAGCACAAGAGAGAACGCGGCTCCCGCGAGGGTGGTCCGTTCTTCCCGCGCAGGCCGGATCATATCCTGAAGCGGACAATCCGTGGAATGATCCCATACAAGCGCCAGCGGGGGATTGAAGCAATGAAGCGTATCAGAATCTATGTCGGTATCCCGTATCAACTGGAAGGGATGGCTGCAGAGAAACTGGAAGGCGCTCACAAGACCCGTCTGAACACTCCTGCGTGTGTATCGCTTGGAACTGTCAGCAGCTTCCTTGGAGCAAAATACTGAGGTGGAAAAGATGGCAAAAGTGCTCAATACGAGTGGAAAGCGGAAGACTGCGATCGCCCGTGCAACGTTCAGACCTGGAAAGGGTGTCATCAGGGTGAACTCCCTGGTTCTTGACGTCTTTTCCACTGAACTTGCCAGGATGAAGATCTCAGAGCCGCTTCAGCTGATTCCGACCGGTCTTGACGGCGTCGATGTCTCCATCAAGGTAAGAGGCGGGGGCGTCATGGGTCAGGCAGAAGCCGCCCGTACCGCGCTTGCACGGGGCATCGTGCAGTGGCACAGCGATCCCAGGATGAAAGATGTATATCTTGCCTATGATCGCAGCCTGCTGGTCAATGACTCCCGTCAGAAAGAATCGAAGAAACCTCACGGTCGCGGTGCACGGAAGAAATTCCAGAAATCATACCGGTGAGATTTATAACGAAGACAGCATACATTAGTGGTGCAATGATATGATACCGGTTCGCTGTTTCACGTGTGGTAAAGTAATCTCCACTGCATACGAGGAGTACAAGCGCCGGAGAGATGCAGGCGAGGATCCCCAAAAGATCCTCGACGATCTCAAAATGGATCGGTATTGTTGCCGGCGTATGTTGCTCACGCACAAGGAGGTTATTGATGAACTTAATCCCTATCAATGAGGGATCGTAGGGTAGCCTGGACCATCCTAGGGCGTTCGGGACGCTCTGACCTGAGTTCAAATCTCAGCGATCCCATTCTT
>CAZXRT010000268.1:0-3806 GCA_964642535.1 uncultured Methanospirillum sp. | reverse complement strand
CATGGCTCACAAAATGGTATTCTATCTCCTCGTTCTCCTGCTTCTCTGTACCGGATGCACAACTCAGCAAGGGATTGAAATGGTGACCGGAGAGGAGACATCCACCTCGCATGAGATCATGATCTCCGGACAGGAACGGATCGATCCGGCAGCGTTTGACAGTTCTCCGCTGAAGGTTACCGGAACATTTGATGCAATAAATCCGACAGGAACCGATGCAGTCAATGTCAGGGCACTGGTGGATTTCATGTTCCATGATTCGGTCGTATATTCGGGAACGGTCGTCATCGGCCTGATCCCCGCCGGGGACCGGGTCCGGGTATCTGATACATTCCTGATCGACCTTCCTGTCAGCGACCTCCGTTCAGTTAGGAATGAGATCCTGCAGGATGACGCATTACTGATGGTAGTCAAAGGATATGCCCTTGATACCCGTGAGTATTATTACCCGGTCTCCGGCCGGCTCTCCCAGCCTGACAGCCTGTACAAAAGTGATACCTACAAACTCAAATTCCGGTATCCTGCAGGGCTGATCATTTCAGAGGATGCCTGTACTGAATGGATGTATACTGATGACGGAAAATCAGTCCGTCCGGCGGTGAACTGTATCAGGGTCAGTGAGGATTCGAAGAACTGGAGACTCTCTATCCTGAAATCACAGCGGTACAATTTCCTGAATGATATATCGTATGATACCTGGCTGGATACTTCAGCGATGACCAAAAAGACGCTTGATGACGGGACGACTGTTGTTGATGGGGTGACCGATGCTCAGAATGCTGCGATCAAGTATCTGAATCGTCCGGGTGTCTCGTACAAGGTTAGGTTTCTCAGAGGATTCAACGAGACGGATACTCCGTTCCAGTACCTGTATGATTCCATTGAACTCTTCTGATCCATTGCTGAAAACCCCGAATAACCGTTTTTTTAATCTAATAGAGATGGTCGTGATATTACCTTATCCCCTGTTGAATGGCCCATCATGGCCTGTGAAACGATACCCGAGAATCACCGGTATATGGCTCTTTCTGCCTCATTGGTGATCAGAAAAACTGGATCGAGAGTGTCCGTATCTCCTGCAGCGATGACGCAGAACCGGACTGGTGAATGAGATGAATTTTCAGACCGCAAAAAAGAGGATCAGGGGATGACGATGTTAAATCCTGGATCAAAGAGATCGAGCATCGCAACAAACCGGTCAAATACCGCTGCATCCCCGGTGGTGGTCACGTCAACCGGCGTGACTGACGGGTCGAGGGCGAGCTGTTCAAGGGTTTTGCGGGGCATCTCGACGACCACGTCTGCTGAATCCGCGGATTCATCCACCCAGTAGACAAGCACGTTGTTTTTCACCTGGATAAGGGCGGTATCTCCGGTATCGGTCAGGATCAGGTTCATCCGGTAGTTCTCACCCTCAGCCTTCTCTCCATTCACCCTGACCGAGAGATAATCGAGGAGCTGGCTGACCGTCATGGCTGCCATGATGTCTTCTGATATCGCGTTTCGCACCGTTACCGGTTCTGTGCTCCGAAGTTCCTGGGCTGCCATGAGGTAGGCGTTGCGGGCAGTGCCGGAAACAGACTGGTATCCGAGCTGTTCAAGGGCTGACGCTTCCATCTCCCGTGCCTGCATGTTGGATGGATCGGCAAAGACAAGATAATGCGCAATGGAGGCGACGAGTTCATACTCCCCGTTATTGTAGTCCTCCTGGAGTTGTTGCATGGTGGCATCAGCTCCTCCCATGTACTCGGTGATTCGTGCAGCATACTCCTCCGGGGGAAGTCGTTTCAGGTTAATCGGGTTGGCATCGTAGAATCCAAGGTATTTCTGGTATGTCGCCTTGACTCCCATGTATACCTGACCGTAGAAGCCGTAGGTATACCAGTACTGCTTCAGAGACTCCGGAGGTTCGATCATGTCAGCGATCTCGTCCATGGTATACCCCTTGTTCAGGAGATTGAGGGTCTGGTCGTTGATGTATTTGTACATGTCACGCTGGTTCTCCAGGAGCTCGACCACTTTATCGTTACCATACCGTGGCCAGTGATGGGAACAGAAGACAAGGTCTGCCTTGTATCCATAGAGGCGCAGTGCCTCGTCCAGGCTGTTTGCCCAGGCAAGCGGGTCGCGGACCTGGGCTCCCCGCAGGGTGAGGATGTTATGGAAGGTAGCCGTGCAGTCTTCTGCCATCAAAAGGGCATTCTTCTCTGGGAACCAGATATCGAGTTCAACCGGTGCCTCCGTGTTCTCGGTCAGGTGAAACTCCATCTTCACGCCATCAACCGTGACCGTCTGGCCGGTATGGGTGATATCAATAGTCGGGGTGATGAGTGAGGCTGTCCCCGTGGACGGACTCTTTCCAAGGCCGATGTCTACATTCCCTTTCTCATCCTTGGGGAGTTTTATTCCGTACTGGTAGGTTGCTCTCCGGAACATGGCATTTCCTGCATAGACATTCTCACTAAGGGCATGTTCCATGAAGTGTTCGGGTGCGATGATCTGCACCTTTCCGGCATCAACCTCTTCCTGGGTTGTCACTCCCTTCACTCCCTGATAATGGTCGACATGGGGGTGTGAGTAGACGACTGCCTTGACCGGATAATATCCCAGCGTCTTATTCACCAGTTCCATCGCTGCCTGTGCCGTCTCAACAGAGACCATCGGGTCGATGACGATCCAACCGGTGTTTCCCTTGATCAGACTCATGCTCGTGACATCATATCCCCGGACCTGGTAGATTCCGTCAGAGACGTTAAACAGGCCCCGGATATTGTTCAGCTGGGCCTGCCGGTAAAGGAGCGGGTTTATCGTGTCAGGACGGGTCTCATTGTCAAGAAAATCGTATGCCTCCATATCCCAGGCCGTATACCCCGGGTATGCAGACGGAATGGTAAGCGGATCATCCGTGGCCATGAATCCGCGGTTTGCAAAATCGAAGTCCTCATCGTTGTTATTCCAGGCAGGGGTGTTGTTCATCTCCTCCTGAACCGCAAGAGTATAATCAGTCGCATCGTTCCGATTATCAGCCACTCCTGCTCCGCAGATGAGAACAAGAGCGAATAATCCTGCAATAATCCCAATCCGTTTCATAGGTAAACATGGATGGTAGTGAGTGTGATAAGTTAAATAAATCGATCTGATACCCGGGGGTTCTGGGCAGTCAACCGCCCGGACCTGGAGAACGCAACGGTGATACACGGATATTCTCGATACCGGCACCGGAGAATGAATTCCTGAAAATCAGGCCTTAAAAAAGTGGGATTATTCCCGGGCTTCCGGGTTCAGGACTGAGTGTAGTCGATCCGCATCGGTCCCATGAACGAGTTGAATAGGAATGTGCCATCCTCAAGGTACTGGAGAATGGCATATGCCCCGTTGCCAAAGTTAACATCACCAAAGATGGTCTGGTGGACCGTCTCTCCGGTGTTCCAGTCAAGTCCGAGCACTTCCCACCCGTCAGGGCTGCAGTACCCGTTGATGAGTGCCATATTCGCAGACTGGCTGTGGACCGGTACCATGCTGGTGGATGAGACATCGGGCCGTGCCCAGACCGATGACCAGGCATTCTCTGTGGGGCTCCATGCGAACCGTTCCACTCCGAAACATGTCTCATATGCCGGTCCCATGAGGGAGACCTGCAGGATCTTGTTCTTGTCGATTAGATCCTCGCTGATGTTTGCCGGGATGTTGTTCACCACGAAGGCCCCGTACCCTGATACGACGACCGACTGTTCTGACTGGATCCACTCAGGCAGGATCTCAAATCCGCAGGTGACCGGGATACTGCCTGCCAGTCGTTCGGATCC
>CAZXRT010000267.1:0-3846 GCA_964642535.1 uncultured Methanospirillum sp. | reverse complement strand
TCCCCGGGTTTGGGAGGACGGACATCCCGGCTCATACTGACGGTTTTGTTGATGACGTAACTCATTCCGGTCTCAAGATTGACCCCGGTCAGAATACATTTGGTGGTAGTATTTCCCATCTCCACCGATGCAACGATGAAATAAGGCTTTTCATCAAATTCACGGCATTCCATCCCGGGACCACGGACTATTCGCGGCGGTGGCGGGCTCTCGACGATATGGGGCCGGGGTGTGGATTGAAATAGTCTGCCGAGAATTCCGGGACTCATATGAACTTTTCATCCGGAGACAGCGATATATGTTTCGATATCTCCCGGAGAAAACGAGACCTTTGGAAAGGTTAATAGAATCGTGAAAAAAACCTGATGAGTATATGGCAGATCCTCATTTTTGTCAGAGTTGTCAGTTTTGTGTTCCCATCCTTGGCAAGAACAAAGAGGTTCTCAGACTCGAATGCTGGCGTCATCCACCGACCCCCCTATTTGCCGGTCAGGACCCGGAAGGAAAACCCCGGACATCTTTTATCAGACCACGGGTAGAAGGAAGCTGGAAATGTGGTGAATGGAAAGAGAAAAAGATCGGATACTGGTAACCACTTCTAATGAAGGTTATCCCCGGTGATCAGCCGGATGTCTGGTTTGATCCTGATGATCTCTCCTCAACCTCATTGATAATTATCAGGAAAGAATCCGTTACCTGCTGCGGGTTTCTGGGAGGAGATCAGATCCTGATCATCAGATCCGGAGCCTGTTTTGCCGATCTTTTATCCCATTACCGCCCTGTCGTTCCCTATCAGGAGAGAGAAAAACAGGCAGGAGTGCAGAAGGATCTCCTCCTCAAAAAGAGAGATGAGTTAATATCCACTCTCAAATCTGAACCCTTTCTCTGTGATGCCCGTTCTGCAGGGAGCATGTCCCGGTGGTCAGATCTCTTATCGCAGATAAACCAGACGGTCTGGTTCTCAGGAAAAAACACTCCTTTCAGATATGAACTCATACTGCAGGGAGATATCCAGACATTCCTCTCCGGATCTCTCTATCCGGATCGGCTCATGACCTGCCTTACCTGGTGGTATACTAATGAGGCAGAACCAGAGGAGCGGCAATTATACTCTTCCCTTAGAACTCAGAAGAATCTGTCCTGGCCTGCTGATCACGATCTGATAGTCAGGGCAGTAAACCTGTACAATCATGGAACATACGAACTTACGGGTTTCTTTTCGCAGTAACAGAGGGAGATTTTTTTCAAAAGCTGGGAAAATAGCCATGGATTTTGGTTTCTATCTCCAGGGAAACACCCTTCTTCTTCAGATCAAACATACAGGCTGCACAGGTCCGTGCATCATCAAGAGCGCGATGTGCACAAGGAACCGGAATTTCAAAAAGTGATGAATACAGGTATGCAAGAGAAGGATTTCTCAATCCTTTTTTATATCTTCCCGGAATTTTACAATATTTCACCGAAGAGCGCATTGTGCAGATTCCGGGAATGGTAGGAAGAAGGTCTCTTTTTTTTATCCTGATCAGTTCTGAGAGGATGATCCTGATATCAAATGCAAGATGATGGGCGACAAAAAAATCAGCCTGCTGTGCAGCGGTACAGAACCGCTCAAGTGCTGTCTCACATTCAATTCCGGTGTCCCGTGCAAAGCCGGTTGATATCCCATGAATCCGGAAAGCCTGATCCGGGATCTCAAATCCTGATGGAGTGATGAGGAAACTCTCCTCACTGATGATCCCACCGTCTCCGGTGCAGAGAACCCACCCTGCTTCGACCAGGCGGGGCCAGGAAAAGGGATCATCACGGATTTTGCGGTTGCGTGAGGGAAGGCCGGTTGTCTCAGTATCAAAAACCATGAGAACTGCCTTTCCGCTTTCACGGGGGACCTCTGCCATCTCCTCATAATTTTTTCCCACAGGATGATAAAGAGCAGGGAAATAAGATGAGAAGATCTCTCTTTCCCGCACCGCATTTCTCCGCGCATGAGTAGGAAGATGAGCAAATACATCAGGATCTTTCTCTGAAAATAAAAAAAGCACGAAATATCAAGGATAGGATGGGGACCCCAACCAGTAAATATATCCAGATCAGATCAGGAAATGAGAAAGACAATGGCGATAATACCGGTTCATGTTGATGGGAAAGATAAAGGAAAGGTGATGCTCTATGCACTCAGCACCTGTGTTCACTGCAAGATGACAAAACAACTGCTCAGTGATCTCGGTGTGGCATATGATTACCTGTATGTCGACCAGCTCTCAAGGTCAGAGATGGATGAGGTGATGAAAGAAGTTGAGAAATTTAATCCCCGGGGTTCATTTCCGACACTGGTAATCAATGGAACGAAAACGGTAGTGGGAAGCCGCATGGATGAGATAAAAGAGGCGCTCGCCTGATGACCGGAGAAGACTGGAAAGAAAAGTGTGATCGCCGGTATCAGCAGCTCATCCGGGACGCTGAAAGGGGAGGATATCATCTGAACCCGGATCTCTCCTTCACCATGTCCCTGGTAGAGGGATTACTCGTGAATAAGGAGAGGTTTGGATATGAAGCCTGCCCATGCCGGTTATCATGGGGAACCCTGGATGAAGACCGGGATATCATCTGTCCATGTGATTATCGCGATTCAGACCTTACCGGATATGGGGCCTGTTATTGCGGACTGTACCTGACCGGAGAACTCATCAGTGCAGGAAGTCCGGCACCCGTGGTCCCGGAAAGGCGTCCGGCCCGGTCTGAACGGGGAAATGCGACGGGTCAGGGATCAGTACCGGCAAGCTCCCTTCCCTACCCGGTCTGGAGATGCAGGGTATGCGGATACCTGACTGCCCGGGATTCTCCACCCGAGGTCTGTCCGATATGCAAAGTCAAGGCAGACCGGTTTGAAATTTTTATGAAGTAAACGACAGGGATACCTAAAAACAGGTATGCCTTATCTTCTTTTCTGATCAACATGTAGTCGTGAATACTGTCACTGTAGAAATTGTCGGATACCGTGAATCTGAATGTTCTCCCTTTCCCTGTGATGAAGACCGGACCTGCGGCCTGTCTGCCTGTGCTCCCCGGGGCCTGCTGGTACCGGCTGTAGAAGCATTACGTGCGAGATTGAAAGAAGATTTTTCGGACTCTGTCGCGGTCCACCTGACTCTTCTTGATGAAGGAATCCCTGATTATGTCAGAGAGATCTATGAAGCAGAACACCCTGCAATCCCGATGGTGCTCATCAACCAGAAGATCGTTCCCATCGGTCGAATCGCATATCAGCCGATCCATGATGCACTGGAAAAGGTTCTTCGTTCATGATTTGCACTCGCACCAAAACAGATCAGACAGGGCAGGAACATACAATAGGCATCCAAAACAATACCTCACTCAGATGAACCAGGGGGAGCATGTCTGATTTTGACCAGATATATCGGAACGGGCCGGTAGTTGCACTTGTCCGAAACCCTTCAGATCCCTGGCAGATACTTTCGGCATCTGATAACTGGTCCAGACTGGGGTTCAATGCCTTCTCAGGGACATTTGATCTCACTCCCCGGATTCCTGAAGCCGATTTTGATCTGGTCAGCCGGAAACTGGGTGCTGCCATCATGCAGAAACGATCCACGATTCAGATGCGATACCGGATCGTGGCAGAATCTTCGGCGACCTGGGTTGAAGATTTCTGCACCCTTTCCTATGATTCGCAGGGAATCCTGGTATCAGCCACAAGCCTGCTGTGGATAACCTCCCTCCCCATGGAATGGCACCTCCTAATATCAGGTTCTGAAGTATGGAATGCACTGACATCAAAACTCAGGCATGATATGCTGAATCAGCTGACTGCAATTCTTGGATACCTTG
>CAZXRT010000266.1:0-3849 GCA_964642535.1 uncultured Methanospirillum sp. | reverse complement strand
ATCATGAAAATTCTCATCATCGGATGCGGAAGGATGGGTTCAGGCATTGCCAGAAATCTCATCCGTTCTCATCATCAGGTCAGTATCGTGGATCTGGACCCGGAAGCACAAAAAAGGCTTGGTCCGGGTTTTTCAGGCGAGGTGATCCAGGGTGATGCCCTGGACCGCCAGTCATTTGTCGCAGGGGGGGCTGACCGGGCAGACGGCCTGGCTGCGGTGACCGGAAACGATGCCGTCAACATCGTGGTTGCACGGGCAGCCAGGCAGATCTTCAAAGTCCCCAAGGTGGTAGCACGGATCCATGACCCCCTGAATGCGGAGATCTACCGCAGACTCGGGGTTCAGACGGTTACAAGCGTGGAACTGGGAACTTTGCGGATCACCGAACTTCTGACGTTCTCCCATCTGGATGTCACCTGCAGCATCGGAACCGGCGGGGTAAGTGTGGTTGCCGCCCAGATTCACCAGACCCATGCAGGACATTCCATCAGTGAATTCACGGTCCCCGGTGAGATCCAGGTCATCTCCCTGACCAGGAAAGGAAAAACCGAGGTTCCTGCCCCTGGAACCATCCTGCATGCAGATGACCTCATTCATATTGCAGTAGAGGAGCATTCGGTGGACCGGCTGAAATCGCTCCTGAAATATACGTGAGGAAGAATTCATGACGCTGAAGATTGTAATCGCAGGAGGAGGAAAGGTCGGAACGTACCTGGCATCCCTGCTTATCCGGGACGGACATTCGGTTCGAATCATTGAGGGATCTGAATCTGAATACCCCCGGATCATCAGTGAACTCGGAGAAGCGGTTCTTATCAGAGGTAACGGAACCAATCCAGAGGTACTCAGGAAAGCAGGCATAAGGGAGGCAGACGTAATTGCAGCAGTCACCAGGAGCGATGAACTGAACCTGGTAATAACCAGCCTTGCACGCTTTGAGTTCAGGGTTCCCCGGACGGTCGCACGGGTAAATATCCCGAAAAATTCCTGGCTTTTCACCCCGGAAATGGGGGTTGACGTGGTTCTCAACCAGGCGGATCTCATAGCCCACCTCATTGCGGAGGAACTGACGATCGGAGAGATGAAAACCCTTCTCAAACTGCAGAAAGGAGAGTACTCACTGATGGAAACCCCGGTGCACAAGGGCTCTGCTGCTGACAAGGCAGCCATCCGCGATCTTCACCTCCCAACCGAATGTGTTATCACCGCCGTCATCAGGAACGGGAGTCTGATCATTCCCCGGGGAGATACCATCCTCCAGGAGAGTGATCAGGTTCTGACCGTTACACACCGGTCAGCACTCCCCGGTCTTGAACAACTGATGCAGTACCCCGGACAACAGACGTGATCAAACCAGAGATTATTTCCCTTACCCTGTCCCCAATACAAAGGTAAGCAGAGGGTACAACCCGCGGAGTGCGGAGATATGAATGAGATCACCCGGATCAGGGAGGCTGAACTGCAGGCCGAAATCCTGATACAAAAAGCCGGGGAGGACGCAGCGGCAGAGATAGAGCAGGCGAAGCGGGATGCTGACAGCCTTATCAGGCAGAGAAGAGCTGATGCAGAGCAGGAGTCAGCTCTGCTGCATATCACGATGATCCGGGAATCTGCAGAGGAAGAGCACTCTCTCATGGCCAGTGCGAAAAGTGAACGCGATCGCCTGAAAGAAGCTGCGACACAGAAAATACCGCTTGCACTCAGACATATCAGGAAAAAGATATACGGAGCATCAGATGTTTTTCCCGGCCCGGATGAGTAAGGTCCTCATCGGAGTCCACCGGACGCATTCTGCACCGCTCACCACCGCCCTTCATGAATCGGGGATTGTTGAGATCCTGGATATCCGCAGCACAGCCGGAGAAAGCGGGCTTTCCCTCTCATCAGCTGACCCTGAAGAGACGGCCAGAATCATCAGTGCCGAGATGCAGATCTCCCAGCTGATCGAGGCCGGGGATCCATATTCCAGGTCTGATGAAAAGAGCATCGCCTCCTGGATCATCCCCCCTAAAAAAAAATTGAACCCGGCATTTGAAGGCGACTGTGCAGCATTATGCAAGGAAGCAGAACAAACAGCATCAGATGCCGCAGATATCATTTCCACCGCAGAAGAGATCGCCAGGCTGAAAGAGCAGGTCCAGACCCTTGATACCAGTCTCGAGCTCCTCTCCCTGCTGATCCCCTTCGATCTCAATCCCGGGGAGATCGGCTCGTCAAGGTTTGTCGAGACAGCAGTTATTCAGATTTCAGCGCAGGATGCTCCTGCCCTCACCGATACAATCACCCGGATACTGGGAGATGAACTCTTTATCAGGACCGAAGAGCAGGGCGATACCGTGGTGATGTGCATCATTACCCCCGCACAAACCCGCAGACAGCTGCAGGATCTGCTGAAAAATCCGGCTATCAGGCGTATCATCCCCCCTTCTGACCTCTCCGGACAGCCCGCCGACCTCATCAGGACAATGAGCAGGGAAAAAATCGAACTGGAATCATCAGTGAACACCCTTGTCCAGAAGATAACCAGCCTTACTTCAGAAAGATTCCCCCGGCTGCTGGCAATGAGGGAAGAGGTATCCCTGGGAAGGGAGAGAGTTGAGATGCTCCGAAAGTTCGGTTCTACCCGTGATGTGCTCTTCATCGAAGGATGGACACGGGAAGCAGACGCGGATCATTTACGAAAACTAGTAGCAAATAGCACGAATGACGAGGCATTTGTCCAGTTCAAAGCCCCGAAAGAGGACGAGGTCGTCCCGATACGGTACGATAACCCGTCCTGGCTGAGGCCGTTTGAACTGCTGACCACCATGTATGCACCTCCCCGGTATGGAGAGATCGACCCCACCCCGTTCTTTGCCCCGGTATTTGTTCTCTTCTTCGGGCTGATGCTGGGAGATGCCGGGTACGGGCTGATCATCGTTCTCGTCTCCCTGCTCCTGTACCGGGGGATCGGTCAGCGAAGTGAGACGATGCGGGATTTGTGTATTATTCTTCTCGCATGCGGAATCGCTGATGTCATCTGCGGGACCATTCAGGGGGGATGGTTTGGTGATATGCTCCCCCGCTTCTTCAGTATTACTGCCCCCCTGGTCCTTATCGATCCCATGCGATCCCCGATCCAGTTCTTCCAGATATCTCTCATTATCGGGATAATCCATATCAACCTCGGCCTGATCCTCGGAGTCTGGTCACGGGTGCGGAGACGGCAGTTTCGGATGGCATTTCTGGACCATGCGGTCTGGTTCATCATCCAGCCCGCGGCAGCCGTCCTCCTCATCACCTTCTTCGGATGGACCACCTTTCCCGACCCGGTTGTCACCCTGGCAGAGGGAGTGCTGGCAGTTACCTGCGGAATGCTCTTTTATGTCAAGGGTCCGATGTTCTTCTTCAGCCTGACCGGTTTTCTCGGAGACTGGCTCTCCTACGTCAGGATCCTGGCCCTGGCACTTGCAACCGGAGGCATTGCCATGACGATTAACCTTCTTGCAGGAATGATCGCATCAATTCATCCTGCCATGCTCATCCCGGCGATCCTCTTCTTCATCGCAGGACAGGCGTTCAACCTGGTTATCCAGGTACTGGGCAGCGTTATCCATGCACTCAGGCTGCATTACATCGAATTTTTTGGAAAGTTCTATACGGGAGGAGGGAGACCATTCCTTCCATTCAAAGCCCGTCGGGAGTATACCATGACGAAACAGGAAAAGGGGATCTAATTGATCGGAACTGGTGCAGCACTCATGGCAATCGGAGCGGGTATATCTGTCGGATGTGCCGCGATTGGAGCAGGAATCGGAGTGGGAATGACCGGGGCAGCGGCGGCGGGTGTCATATCTGAAAAACCTGACA
>CAZXRT010000265.1:0-3892 GCA_964642535.1 uncultured Methanospirillum sp. | reverse complement strand
ATCAGCCTTAATTATAATACTACCTATAGTCTGAGCTAAATTATCACCAACCGCATCCAAATAATAATCCGGTTTTCTCAATCCCAAATCCTTATAAAAAATCTCATTCAATTCATAGTCATAATTTTGTCCTGTGTGAACAATCACATGTTCAGTATATTTATCCAGTTCTTGCAGAGTCAAAGCCAATTTTATAAGTTCCGGCCTTGTCCCAATAATTGTCATTACTTTCATATTATTTATTTATCCTTTCATTATATAAATTTTTAACAAATTCTGGTGTTCCTTTCATTTTCGGAAAACCATTAAATTTTTTTGTTTTAATAGCCATCATAGCACTATATTTTTTACCAGCAACTTTCTCTTCTGGCAAAAATGACTCGTGGCAATCTTTACAAATATAAAAATTCCAAGTTTTATCAAAATCACTTGGAGTCCATCCTGATTTATGTTCTTGAACAGCATTTCCATTTAAACCCCATGCATCTTTAGTTTTTTCAGGAAAGCTCATTGGATAAAATCCCAAGGGTGTAAAAATTACAATCTGTTTTCTAGCAACTCGATCAGCCTCTTTAATTAGTTCTAGACCATCATTCTTATCTAAATGTTCAATCAAATCAAACATAAAAACACTATCAACTGAATTATCATCAAAATTCCTAATAGCTGTTAAAGCATCAGTTTTTATAAAAATAGCATAACTTTTATTAGGAAAATAAGGTTTAATTATATCTCTATACTGTTTAAACGGTTCAACACAAATATGCACAACTGGTTCAAAAAAAATCTCAGGTCTTACACCACAACCAACATCTAATAAGACATTAGTTTTAAAAATATTCTTTCTCATCTCTCTAAAAAAAGAAGAAATACTTAAAGAATAATATTTTTTAATTCCACCCGTCTTAATTGTAGAAACCTCTAATAATTCGTTGTTTAAATTTAAATTAAAAAAATTTTCATTAATTAAATTATTCCCTATTAATAACCTGTCTACATTATTAACTACATATAGTAATTTACTATCTAATATTTGAATTTTTTTTTCTAAAACATTTTTTGAAGAAACCATATTATCGAGAATATCTGTGACCGTATTTAATTTATTATCAATCAAATTTGATCTTTCATTAATAAAACAAAGTTTTTTATAAGAAGGGAAAATTAAAGATAAAAACCAAATAACTTTTTCTTTAATACTAGATTTATATTTTTTTATAATATTCATACAAATTTTAAAACTTCTACCAAAAATTAACCAATAATATTTTTTTAAAAAACATAAAGTATCAAGATATTCTGATTTTACATAAAAAGAATCAAAAAAATCCAAAACCTTACTTCTAACTAATGAAAATTCAATTTTATTTTTTATCAGTAGAATATTTTTTTTAGCTGCATTATTTACTAAAATATCATTTTTTAAACATTTTTTAATAGCTAATGCATAACCATTAACATCTAATGGATCCAATAAAATACCATTTTGCTCGCCATTTATAAAATCATTAAAATTAGAAGGATTTTTAGCTGATTGAATAGGATAAGCACCCATAATCATCCCTTCCAACATTGAATTTGGAATTCCATCACTCAAACTAGCTGCCACATTTATTCTTGACTTGGAAAATAAGGAAAGTATTTCATCATATATTGAAGTTTTTTCAAATCTTTTTACATCAATTCCAATTTTAATTAATTCAGAAATATAAGTATCAACATTACCAGGTACATAAACAACAACTTTATATCCACCGTCTATTATTTCTTTTGCACAAAGTTTTAATGCTGAAAATACAGTATCAGGTTTATAGACCCAACCAGTATAACCCTTAACAACAATTATTTTCCTTTTTGAGGGTAAAACAAAGTCGCTTACTTTTATCATTTCGTTAACTTTGTAACCACCAGGACCAGGAACTTTTATATATGGTTTATTAAAATGAAAAACTTCTTGAGCAATTTTAATGTTTTCATAATCTTCACAAAACATTGCATCAACGTAATTGAGAATTTTTTGTATTTTTACTTTATCATCTGGAATAGTTTGAAACCATTTTATATCACTTCCCCAACAAGAATAAAACCACAGTGGAAATTTATTACTTTTTTCTCTAATAGGTAATAATAAATAAGCCGAATGTTGCATCTCTAAAGTATGAATAATACCTGGATTAACATCACGAATTACTTCTTCCAAATTACCATTATGAATGGTAAAAATATTACTATTAGTAATCATTCGATGAATTCCATTTCTAGTAGAATTATATAAATGAATATCATAATCTCTAGCATTTTTAAATTGAGATAACCACCTCGCAGTATGGATACTATCAAGCATTGCAATTACTAATATTTTTCTAGGGTATTTATCACTTATCATTTTTTAAAAAAACAATAATCTTCTTTATTTTTAGATAGACTCTAACAATTAAGCGTCCAATAATACCTTTTGAATAAAAACGATCTAAATATAATTGTTCATTACATTTAATTCTCGCTAAAAATACAGATTTACATATTACCCCTTCTGAAGACAATATCTCTTTAAAAAATTCCTTTGTAAGAATATATGAATATGGAATAATAGATTTATTACCCCAACTATTATCATAGTAATGTTTTGTAAAATTATTACCATCATTAACGTCAATAGTAAAAAAATTCATTGGATAAACCATAATATTTTTTTGTAAAAGTTGTTTACTTCCATCTAATTTTAGGCCAAATTTTGTAGATAATAATTCAGTCATTCTCATAGGAGACGTAAAATCAGTCCGTAAATCACCATTACTTTTAACAAAAAAATCATTCTTATAAGAATCCAATATTTTTTTAAGAACTATTGATTTTTTCACGCTGCCAAAAAAACCAACCTGAACATATTCTTTTTTTTCAAAACCCAAAAAGAAATTATATTGTCTCAATTCATTAATACTGTGAGTAATTTCTGTATCTGTATCACAATAAAAACCACCATGTTGATAGAGTGTTTTAAATCTAAAATAATCGGAAACAAAAGCCCATTTTTTATTTTTATATGCTTCGTAAGCATATTGATTTTCTTTTACATTGCAATTAGATTCATCCCATTTAATTATTTCAAAATCTGGTGCATATTTTTTCCAGGACTCAATACATTTTTTATGTAGTTCAGATAATTCGCCATCTCCGAACCAAAAAAAGTGTATTTTTTTAGGAATCATACTACTATGAAAAAAAATCTCAATTTTTTCATAAATCGATTTAGATATCATTTTAAAACCCAAATCATCGTATGTCTTATAAACATTCCAAAAATCAGCAACATTATTAAAATAAGCATTAATCTCTTTTTTAGACAACTCTTTTATAAATTCAGACCTCACAACATCAACTTCTTTTATTTTTAAATCACCCCCTTTATTACTATCTTGTTCTGGATGAATTCTTGATTTAACCAGTCTCTTTGAGACATGAATATATTTAACAAATGAAGCAAATTTAAACCACAAATAATAATCCTGAGTATATTTTTTTGAAATATCAAAAAGACCATACTTTATAAGTAAAAATTTAGGTATTAGAAGTGTACAACCATGAAGATACAAACTCGAACCAAAAGATAAAAAAGGTCTAATTAAATCAGGGGCTAACTCAGGAAGGTCAACATTTCTAATAAATTTTTTATTTTGATCTACCTCACAAAAATCAGAATATAAAATTATATTTTCATTAGTGGTTTTTTTAAATTCTTCTATCTGTTTTTCTATCTTATCTGGATAATATAAATCATCATGCGATAACCAAGAAATATATTCACCTTTGGCTTTTTTAATACCTAAGTTAAGAGCTGTTGATACTCCACCATTTTCTTTTTTAAAATATCTTAGTTTATTACCATAGGATT
>CAZXRT010000264.1:483-3912 GCA_964642535.1 uncultured Methanospirillum sp. | reverse complement strand
TATGAGCTGGCAGAGATCTACTACATGACAGTCTCAAACTGGTGGAAATTAATCCAGGATCGGTATCCGAAGGTGACACTGTACACCCTTCCAGACAAGGATGAACCCTTCCCTGAGGACGATGCCGGCCTTGGCACGGTTCTTGAAGGACTGAAATTACCCCTCATTATGACCCAGATCCAATCGAATCCGAACAGGACCTACCAGGATAATGAAGTAAAGACGATCATTCAGCGGTGGGTTGAGGACAATCTCGAATACCTCCCGAATGAGTCCGATCTTGACGGTCAGTCGATTGGCAACTATTTCCTAACCAGTGAGGGGATGAAATATGCCAAGACTACCTATCTCGATGTGTCAGCAAAGAATGTCAGACCTGAATTTTATGATACTGCGAACTATATTGATGCCTTCCTCTACTTCCTCGCAGAGTCCTATGACTATTATGAGCAGTATATCGAGGAACGGACCTCGGTGCTCCTCATATCTGACGGGGAAAAACCCTACCAGTTATCCCGGAAATACTACGATCAGGCCGGGGTTGCTCTCTCATATTTCGCATCTGAAGTGCCGTATATCAGTAATAAGACCGCTCTTCCCCCATTCCCAGATTTTGATGAGGTTTCCCGGGGAAGGAAGACCCTCCAGGAACAGGACAAAGGCTGGGAAGGACTGAAATGGGGAGGTGCATCAGGTGTGGATGGACAGGCCGGACATAGTGGCCTGTGGTAAAAACCTTTTTTCTTCCGTATTTTGGTCAGCCATGCCAGTCGGTATCCCTTTACGATCAGCCATCCAACCCTGCTATACCCCCCTATGAAGATCCTGATCGCTGTCCCTCCGACCGGGTACCATGATACGGAATTGTCACTCGTCATCTCGGTATTTGATCACAATAAAGCTGAATATGAGTTTGTTTCTCTCCAGGCCGGCAATGCAAAAGGCACCCTTGGCGGCAGGGTGTATGCCCCTCTCTCTTTTGAGGACGTAATCCTGTATCGGGAGAGTGAATTTGATGCACTGACGATCCTTGGCGGGCATGGGGGACAGGCACATTTCTGGAACAGCAAGGATCTGATAGAACTGGTCAAGATCTTCAGGATTCACAAAAAAGTGATCGGGGCGATCAGCACCTCGCCGGTGGTGCTAGCCAGAGCAGGAATCCTGAAGAAAAGACCTGCAACAGTCATAAACGGCCCTCCGATCCGCGAACTTCTCAAGGCCGATGTCAGGTACGAGGACAAACCGGTTGTGTTTCTTGACCGGATTGTAACGGCCCGCAATCCGGCTGATGCAAAACGGTTTGCCGAGCTGATCATTGAGTATATTCTGGGAAACCCTGAGTTTAACGGTCCCCAGGTTCTTCCCGCTCCCAACAAACTCGGTTTTGATATCTGATCCGTTATTGTGATGCAGCCAGTTTTCCAGCCCGCTGGAAGCATCGCTCCGCATCCTGATCCTGTCCGTTCTTTCTGAGTGCCACACCCTTGGCATACCATGCAACCGATGAATCGGGCTTTTTCTCGATGATCCGATCAAAGTATCCGATGGCACTCTTGTATTCGCCGATCCGGGTCAGGAGGTTTCCCAGCTTGTACATGGCGTCGGTATGGGAGGGGTCGCTGCGGATCGCTTCCAGGTAGCATCGGACTGCTTCTTCCAGGTTATCACTCTTCTCAAGCAGCTGGCCCATCTCGTAGTAGGCATGGGCGTTCTGGGGATCGATCTCGACGACCCGCAGGAAACAGGAAGTTGCATTCCGGTATGCCCCGAGTTTCCGGTATGCGATCCCTTTCGCAAACCAGGCATTCAGGTGGTTGGGCATGATCTTGAGTGTCTTGTCATAGAACTGGATGGATTCCTGGTATCGCCCCTCCTTGTAGAGCGCCTTGTTCCCCATCACCAGGTAGACATCAGCGATGTTTTTGCGGTACTTGGTGCTGCCGGGGTCCAGTTCCATGGCGGTCTCGTACGCCTCGATCGCTTCTTCGTGCCGGTGAAGGACTTTGAATGATGATCCAAGGAGCTGCCATGCCGGTGCGTAGTCCGGCCGCTCCTTCAGGCACCGCTGGAAATATGAGATCGCATGCTGGTATCCTCCGATCTTCATCAGGGATCGTCCCATGCCAAAGAGGATATCAGGATCAGACGGCCTGACCTTCATCGCCTGTTCATAACAGTCGATAGACTCGTGATACTTCCGCTGATCAAAGAGGTACCTTCCTTTCAGGTCCCAGGGATAGTCATATCCGGAGTCTGACTTTTTGGCCAGTTCAAAAAAACCTATTGCCTCGTCTCTCTTTCCGAGTACCCAGAGTGCCATCCCTTTTTCATGGTATGCCGGGGAGTGTTCGGGTTTGATCCGCAGAGCCCGGTTACACAGTTCTATTGCTTCAAGACATTTCAGGGCATCCTGTGCTTTTCGTGCCAGGTTCCTGAGCGCTGCTGCCTTATTTGTGATTGCGTCCAGGTACTCGGGATCGATCTCCAGTGCCCGGGTATAACACTCGTCAGCCCGCTCGTACCGTTCCAGCCCGGAATAGGCTTTCCCCATGCCGTTCCAGCATCCGGCATTGCTCCGGTCGATCTCCAGCCCGCGGTTAAAAGTCTGGATCGCAGCCTCGAACTTTCCCCTGGCAATCTGACTCTCGCCTTTCTGGCAGTATCCACCTGCCGGACCGGTATCTGATCCGCTGAGCCAGTCTCTGATTCCCATATGTTACCCGGAGTTTGGTCTCCCTGATACTACATTCTCTGTGATGAGTGAAAAAGATGATACCGGCCCTGTGATCTGCATCTCAGAAGAATTCTCCCTGGATTGAGATGATATCTGTACTATCCACTGCCTTTGCATATGCGTCGAGCGGCTCCTGATTGAGCTGGACAAACCTGATTCCCCAGGATACCTTTCCGAGGATCTCACGGGCCTGCTCTTCTTCCCCAAGAATGTATAGTGCTGCCGACATCGCCTCCAGTGAAGTCAGTTTAAACGGTTTTCCAAAATTTACCGGGTTTGCTGCAAGAAGAAACGGGAGTGCCCTCCTGAACCGCCAGTTCCTGACAATGCTGGTGTCAAGGATCGCCCAGGAACAGTCAAGAGCCGTGATACTGCGAGTCCGCTCGCGGTCTGCCGGAGAGAGTGCCTGTTCTGCCGTAGGATCCAGAATAAGGCTGTTTCTGGGAACATGTGTCAGCCGGGAGAATAACCTGACCATTCCAGCCCGCTCCAGCTTTTTCATCGTGCACTTCTTCGGATCACAGGTGTTGTCCCGGTATGCAAGGAGCGGAATCATCTATCATCACTTCACGTGAAATGAGATAATGATGTACCTCCTCCTCTGCCCCTGTATCAACAATCCGGGTCTTCGGGCTGCCGGTATCACTCATGAACGCGACCGGGAGGCGTTCGAGAGGGTTCATGCCCGGTGT
>CAZXRT010000264.1:0-473 GCA_964642535.1 uncultured Methanospirillum sp. | reverse complement strand
AAGTTTGGGATTCCCGTCCGGTACCTCCCCTGTCCGGAGACGATCTTCCTGGGGAGCGATCGTCAGCCTGCAACCTATACCGAGCGGCTTGACAACGCGGAATTTATGTCCATCCTGGACCAGTGTGAGCAGGAAGTCAGAGGTATCATAGACGAATCCGGTCCCCCGTATCTCATCGTGGGGGTTGATTCTTCTCCCACCTGCGGGGCGAACCGGACCTGGTGGTCTCCAGAGGGGAGAAGGCCGGGAAGGGGTGTTTTTCTCTCCCGGTTTCCGGAGATTCCGGTTTGTGATGTGTATGCTGCAGCAGCATGGAGGGTGTATCTTGCCGGCCCGCTCTTTTCCCATGCAGAGCGGGAGTGGAACCTGAGTATCGCTTCCCGGCTTGGCGAGTATGCGTACCGGGTGTATCTTCCGCAGGAGACCGGTGATACCGATTCCTCCCGGGGAAATGATGCATTCAGGGAGATATT
>CAZXRT010000263.1:0-3925 GCA_964642535.1 uncultured Methanospirillum sp. | reverse complement strand
AACCTCGCTTCGCTCGGCAACCCCGCCTCCACCCTCCCTCACACGCCGGGCGGCTCATCACCTCGCTTCCGGACTTCCGCTCACTCGGAGTTGGGGTCGTTCCCCCAAACCCCCCAGGTGTGGATAGTATGTCAAGAAAAGTTACACCTGGAATAATCCAAGATATGTAAAAAAAAGTATTAGTGGTGAGCTGCGGCTGCAGTATCTGAATTGGACTGTTCAACTGAGTGGGCTGCCGGCTTTAATTTACGCCCAAACAGTTTTTCAAATCCTTTTTCCGCCGCCGCCATATCCTCAGCGGTTCGTTCTCTGCCGGAGACTGGCTCTACATCGCCTTTTAGCCAAACAAACCGGCGCCACCGCTCTTGTTTTTCCATATGTCTTCAGCACCTTATATCGATTGTAAGTATAATATGGTTGCCCTGGGGATAAAGAGAGTTGACACCCCACCCTGAAATTGTTCATTCAGGGTTAGTGATTCAATCACTTTTGCATCTGCTATTATCCACTCAGTATTCCGGGCTAGCAGGATTTCATGATCCCGAATGAGGACGATTCCTTTCTCACCCTGCTTTTTCTCGATAACCACCAGATAGATACTTCCATCCTTCTCGGGATTATCCTGTTCTGCCTCTATCGCATATTGAACTGCATCATAAAGACTGTATGAGGTAGAAAGATAGGCCTTCTCCTGAAACCGCTCAAGACTTAGGAGATATCTTCCAAAGTCGCTGGAGATGCCACGAAACAAAAGAAGATCATCCTTTAATGATGACAGAGGAGAAGCATGAACTGAGTCTATGTGAGAGATATCAGTTTTGATCTCCTCAAGGTTCCGTTGCAAAATTGCGTTTTCTCCATCTCGAAGATAGCCATTGATATCAGAGGAGTTATCTTCGTACCTGCTGATCGATTCCTTCCACTGATCACCCAGGTCAGATCGAAGATGGTAATCATGGGGATTATTCAACTCTTCGATAAAGCGGATGTCCCATTCTAATGGACCAGATAGGGATACTCTTTCGGGGATCACTGTTATCTTACGTATTTTTCATGCATTCGTTTCAACATTCCGATAAATCACGTAAAGAGGCTTGATACCTGAGTAATCAAATTGGAATGAATGGTACTCTCTTTCGAAACAAAATTGGGGAGATACGAATACCTCCCCCGGCGACCGGTTGACCTCCCTGACGGGGAAGGGAGCGGAGCGACCGGCCGGCAGGGAGAGTCAACTTGTCGCCGGGGTCCACACCCCTCCCACCATAGTCATACCCAGGTAAGACCAGGATCCGACACGAGTCATACCGATAGTAATACCGGAGTATGACCACAAGCGACAACACCGAGCGGCCCGATGCGAAGCGGAGCGAGCCGGAGCCGTGAGGGGGTGCAGCATTCTCCTTCAGTCATACCAGAAGTAATACCTCAGTTGTACCGCGAGGGATGGCCGGCCGGGAGCGGAGCGACCCCGAGCCATCCCGAAGCGGCGGGAAGAAGTGGGGGAACAACCACCCCGGAGGGCAGGCGCCGGTTACGGGACGCGAAGCGGACCGTCGGCAGCCTGCCCGAAGGGCCGCTCGGAGGTTTATATACTCAACCACATAGCACCACATATATCCAAATATGCCCAAATAATACTAATAAGTAATAATATATACTAATAAAACCCACACTATAATGGTGAGATGAAGTATGCCCACAACACTCACACAAGTAGGAATCGCGAAGGCGGCCACCAATGGCGCCCTTCGCATCGAGACCGACGATCGAAGAACAACCATGCACCTGGCAGGATACAGCGTGGCGGCGCTGATCATGGGCCGGGCAGCATGGGGATTTACTCCCTCCGGAGTGCTCACCGGAAAAACCACCATCAAGGTGGTCCCGAGTGTCCGGCCAGGACAGGCAGAAGTATGTGATATCACCACACGGCAACGGTATTACCTTGCTCTTGCCGACCTGTCCAAAGCACTCGAAGGAGAATTCATCCCGGTCCTGGCGGAGCGGTCAGGCTCCCCGGACTCGTGGTATGAGCACGAACTGCGGTACGAAAACTACCGGGCTCAGTCACACCTTGCCATGGCACGGCAGACCAAAGAGGTGTCAGCATGAGCCAGAAGACGATCACCATCTGCGATTATTGCAGCAAAGAGATCACCGAATACGCATACAATCCGCTTACGCTTGCCGGTTCGGGAATCACCATCTCCCGGAACGGGTATGAGGTTCACATCCCTGATGTCGTGGACTTCTGCTCCGAGACCTGCATGGAGCGGTGGATATCACTGACCATCAGCCTGATGCTCACCAGGGCAAAGGAGTCAGCAGAGAACAGGAGAGTGTTTGCTGAACTTCCCGCTCCCATGGCGGCAGAGGTGTGAATCATGCAGACCGAGATGGTGCAGATCATCCACTCCCTCTCTTCTGAGGTGTTTGCCTTTGAGATATGCCCGGAGGACCTGGACAATGCCGAGGATGTCCTCTCCTTTGCGAGTCTCCTATCAACATCTGCAAGCCGGCTGCTCGAGCTTGCCGGAGGGGAATGATGGTGCAGGCGGCGTTGATGGAGGAGTCCCCTCTCCTCCTTGGGACTCTCGAGGATGCCATGGAGGCCGAATGTCAGGCAGAAGAGCTCGAGAAGCAGGCCCAGGCACTCAGGGAGAAGGTCCAGGAGATCCTGAACGAGCATATCAGGGCCGGAGTCTTTGCAGAAGGGCCGTTTAAGATCATTGAGGAGGTATCTTCCCGCCGGCTCGTAGATATCGAGAGGCTGAAGAGAAAGTTTCCTGATATCTTCCGTTCGGTTGCCCGCCAGAAATACACCGCTTCAGTCGGGGACGTGGAGAAGGTACTCAGCGGTCCGGACCTTGCCGAAGTGGTCACCGTCCACGAAACCAGGAAGACCCGGCTTGATTGGGACTATCGGGGGAGGGTTGAGGTATGATCCGGACCGTCTCCCTCGGGGGGACCATCTCCCTTCCCGGGTACCAGAATATCAAACTTGAGATCACCGGGCCGTGTGAGACCGGGAAAGACTGGCAGTCACAGAAGGAAGTGCTCAGGCGATGCCTCCGCGAGCTGGGGAAAAATGACGGACCCACCCGGCAGGCGGTCGAACGGTGGTACCGGTCGGTCTTCGGGGGTGATCTCTGATGGCAGGAAAGCGACGGCATGAACGGTGCTGCATCGCCTGCTTTGCGGTTTCCCAGGTGAACGCAAAAGAACACACGGCGATATGCAAGCAGCTGAAGCGGCAGGTTTCGACCGTCTGGGGCTATCGGCCGGAGGACTGCCCGGTAGAGCGGGGTGGATCATGTTAGCGGCTGGGGTGATCTATTCCTATACCCGGGCTGATGCGATCCGGGACGGAGTGCTGATCGAGCTGCCTGATGTTATCGTCAGGGAGGCCGGGATTGTCTTCCCGGTTGCAGTGACTGATAACCTCTGGGGTACATATATAGAGCCGGATTACCTGGACAAACTCCCGGGGCAGTCAGTAAACGGCAGGCTGTGGGACCTGCTCTGGATGTTTCATCTGGCAGCCCGGCGGGGAGACGGGCATTCTGACCGGCTCTCGTACCGGTGTACCTTCACCGTTCAGCGGTTGCACCCCGGCGGGGTGGTGGTGACTGACCAGGAAACGGTCATGATTCAGGCAGTTTGCGGACCCGGAGATCATGGTGAGCCGACGATCACACTGATGCTCCCTGGAGACGATTAAAACAGGATTGGCGGGGGTATAATTGTAGCCCACAACACTCCCCCCGCCAGAATAAGGTGAGTCTGTGGAGAAGATGAAATTTTACACCACTGAGCAGGTTGCTGAACTCCTTGCGGTCAATCCCAAGACGATCCGGCTGCTGATTAAAGAGCAGAAACTCGAAGCGGTGAAGATACGCGGAGAGTACCGGATTGAAGAGAC
>CAZXRT010000262.1:0-3928 GCA_964642535.1 uncultured Methanospirillum sp. | reverse complement strand
CTGCGATATATTCTGCACCATATAAATTTGCACCACCGCTGTCTGCTATTCATGACGGCGACACAATATGTTCGATCATTCAATATTGCGTTTGGCTTGTTGCGTCTTCATATGGTCAACCTATACTTGATCAATACGAAACAAACAACTTGTTTTTCACCGTTTCAACTTGTTCATTGATCAATATTTCTTCAACTTGATTTTCAACTTTCAATCTGTGATTGGTTTCGTTCACCAAACGTTCTTTGTATCTGACTTTTCAATCCGGTCAAATGTAAAAATAAAAATTCCTTGTAATTGCTTGAATATCTTTCAATGCGTCAATACATTTTCTGTATGAAAAATCAATCGAAACATTGCTTCAATACAATTCAACATCTGTTTTTGAAAATCGGTTTGCTGTATATACAGAATTGAAATAGTCAACAATATTTCAGATCGTCAATCATGTATCTTGATTTTTATTGAAAGCATAATTTGCACCACTCTTGAAAAATAATCTGTTCAAAAAAGAATATAATCAAAGACAGATCAATTCTATATACTCACCGCCAGCATTCAAACGTCTTTCAATTCTGCTTATGAAACCAGTATATATCAAACGTCAATCAATATTATTGTCATCAAAACAAGTGATTTTCAACATATCTGACATTGAAAATGTTGTGTCGTCAATTCAAACTTGCAATCTTAAAGTGAATTGTCCTTGTCAACCGTTGATCTGATTTTCAAATGAAATTTTACTCAAAATCAAAGAAGGACTGATCCTTGAACTGGGTATTGGTGATGGAAAGAATCTCCGGAGCAGGCCGGATACATTATCTGTGTTTGTTGGCCTCGATTTTTCTGCAGAGGCCGTCAGAGTCTGTGCGAAAGATCCTGCGATGTCAGAAATTCGACTGGTAACAGCTGATGCCTGTATGATTCCTTTCCAGGATAACACCTTTTCTGTAATATTTGCCCACCATGTTCTCGGACACATCCCATCCGGACTCCAGGTCTGTTTTCTCGATGAGGTATGGAGAACTCTCACACCGCCAGGTTATGTGATCCTTACTGTTTTTGGAACCGGTGACATGAGAGAGGGAACAGGAACAGAGATTGAACCTTTAACCTATCTTAGGGGAGACGGAATTATTACCAGGTATTATTCTGAGGATATGATTCGAAAACTCTGTAACCGATTCATTATTCAGGATATCAGCCGTACGGAATGGACATACAGCATTCGGGGAGTCCGATACCTTCGCTGTGAAATCTCTGCTATTCTGGGTAAGGAATGACCAGGACCCCTCCTTTATAATTGTTGGTGAATATCATCGGAGATGAACATTTTTATCCATTAGATCCCTGATATGATCATAAGAACATACATGATAAGAAAAAATTATACATTTATACGCAAAGAGTATTCTTATGGCTGATGAATTTTCCGATACTGACCATGAGGATATCCAGGAGCATGATCTCTCCCGTATCGGTGTTTCTCTTCCTTCAAATCTTCTGAACAGTTTTGACCAGATTTTGCATACTCGCGGGTACTCATCCCGATCCGAGGGTATCAGGGATGCGATCAGGTCATATATCAGGTATTACAAATGGATGGCAGACATCACCGGAATGAGACAGGGTGTCATTACTCTTGTGTATGATCACCATCAGCGTGGTCTGATAGCTTCAATTACTGATATCCAGCATGATTTCATGGATCTGATCCAGGCATCGCTTCATTCCCATGTCTCCCATAACCGGTGCGTCGAAGTCCTTCTTGTCAAAGGAGATGCCAAGGATGTAAAGGCAGTAGCTGAACGTCTGATGGCACAGAAAGGGGTGGAAACGGTCAAATTAACGACGATTCCGCTTGAAGGATAAACCTGGCTGAAAGAAAACAGACCTGTTTTCATCATACCATAATTTATGAAGAATCCATCATTATTGTCGATTTTTTTATCCGTTTTTATTTTCTGCATCTTTATACCGGTAGGATTGTCTCAGGGAGCGGGAGATGATAATTTTCGTGCGATTGAACTCTACAACCTTGCGGTTGACAAGGCATCAGCAGGAGAATTTGAGATGGCTGTACAGCTCTGTGACCAGGCTCTTGAGATTCAGCCGAATTTCACCCTTGCACTGATTACCCGTACAGGCGCCTGTCTTGAGCTTGATGAGATTGAGAAAGCAGAAAAATCAGTTCAGAGAGCTCTACAACTTGATCCTGACGATCCATCCGTTCTGACAGCAGCAGCTTCTGTATCACTGCGTCGCGGAGATGACATCCAGGCGATATCGTATACTGACAGGGCTCTGCAATCAGATCCGTCCCTGATCGAAGCATGGATCATCAAGGGGACAGCTCATGGAAACCTTGGAGAATTTGACAAAGAGAAGGAAGCATCAGAGAATGCACTGAAAATCTCTCCCGGTAACGAACTTGCGATAACAAATCGTGACTATGCTGAGGCGATGATGAGCCAGACCCCGCAGTCTCCACCCGGAGTGTGGGTCCTCTTTCCGGCCCTGGGCGTATCGCTCATGATCATCCGGAGAAGATAAGTTCTCTCTATCTTCAGGTCCTGTCCTTTTTCATCACTTCCTGCAGACGGGACTGGGCAGTCCTGCAGTATTCTTCAGACAGATCAATACCTACAAACCGCCTTTTCAGTTTCCATGCCACCGTGGTGGTAGTCCCGGCACCGTTAAAGGGATCCAGGATGATATCATTTTGATACGAGAAAAGTTTCAGACATCTCTCAACCAGTTCTTCCGGAAACATGGCAGGATGATTGTATTGTTTCATTCTGCGTTCAGGACCGATCGACCAGCGTGCTACCACCCAGTTTTTAAATTCTTCATCTGATATATCGATATCTTCACGCCTGCCTTCTTTTTTCAGATCTCCTTTACAGAAGATCTCGATAAATTCCCATGTGTATTTCAGATACGGACTTGAAGGACTCTTCCAGCTTCCCCACGAACAATACTTGCAGTTGTAGTTATTCTTCTCCCACAAAATTTCTCCTTTCCAGATCATCTTCTGCCCCATGAAAAATGAAGAGATGATATGATGAAGCGGGATGTAATCTGAAAACAAGGGCTGAACATTGACAATGAACCGTCCACCGTAGGTTAATACTCTAATTCCCTGTGAGAAAATTCTGAAGAGAGTATCAAGATAGGCATTCCAGTCCACACCATCATCAGTGCCATCATAGTTTAGTCCGAAATTATACGGGGGTGAAGTGATAATGAGGTCGATGCAGTTATCAGGAAGGGATGAAAGTAAAGCTTCACTATCTGCACAATTGATGGAATTGATCATCTCATCGGGGCATGGGTTTCTCTCTTTTGAAAACTGATGGTCAGTCGAATAATAATACTGACCACGGGTTGCAACTTTCCCTTTTCGTCCCTGCACTTTCCGTTCGGAAGCATAGCCGATATATATCCGTTTTCCATACCTGATTCCATAACTGCCGATCGAAAGAACCTGCCTGAAAATACTTTCAAATGGATCGACGAGTCCGTTTTCCTGGTAGTATTTTTCTAGTCCTGATAGGATTTTCAGGCGTGAAAGAGTTGTGTTGAATGAGTCAGGATCGAGAATGGCAAGATGTAATCTGATGGATCCTTCGTGAATGGAAAAAAACAGTTCATGGGATTGATAAATAGTGTTTAATTCCTCAACCAGGTTTTTTTCCTCCGCTAAAGGAGGGTGGTCCTGTTGTGCAGTAATCTGTAAAAAATCTCCCGTATTTTCTATTTTTCGAACACGCCCCATAATAATCGCATTATCTGATACGAGTCATCAGGGGATATGGCTTTAGAAAGGAGGTGAGTGTATGTTTCCCGGTGATCTGTGATTGGGTTATTTTATAACAGAATACGCAGACATCTACTTCTGGTTCTGTCCTGCGTCAGGTAACCACAC
>CAZXRT010000261.1:0-3947 GCA_964642535.1 uncultured Methanospirillum sp. | reverse complement strand
CCCCCTGAAAGTCTTTGAATCTTTCAGGGGGCATATTGCTAAAAAGTATTTGAGTTTCGCCTTTGATTAAAGGGCGTTTTCTTTTACGAGATATTCGGCGATTTGTACGGCATTAAGGGCAGCACCTTTTTTGATCTGGTCACTAACTGTCCAGAATGTCAACCCGTTTGGATTTGAAAGGTCTTTGCGGATACGGCCTACGTAAACAGGGTCTTTACCGGCAACGAATAAAGGCATAGGGTAATCCTTGGCAGCATCATTTTGTTGCAGTATAATACCTTCAGCTTTTGAAAATGCTTCTTTAGCTTCTTCGACAGAAACCGGTTTTTCGGTTTCAATCCAGGTGCTTTCAGAATGAGCACGCATTACAGGAACACGAACACAGGTTGCACTGACTTCAATATCTGAATGCATTATCTTGCGGGTTTCGTTATACATTTTCATTTCTTCTTTTGTATAACCGTTTTCAAGGAATACGTCAACCTGAGGTATTACATTATATGCCAGCTGATAAGCAAATTTGGCAACAGTCGGCTCTTCACCATTAACAAGCTGTTCGTTTTGCTTAATCAATTCATCCATAGCTGCAGCGCCGGCTCCGGAAGCTGCCTGATAACTTGAAACATGTACACGTTTGATGTGTGATATGTTATCAATAGCTTTAAGGGCAACAACCATCTGAATAGTTGTACAATTGGGATTTGCTATGATGTTTCTCGGACGGATCTTTGCATCCTCAGGATTTACTTCCGGTACAACCAAAGGCACATCTTCATCCATGCGGAAAGCACTTGAATTGTCAATAACTACTGCTCCGTGTTTGGTCATGGTTTCGGCAAATTCTTTAGATGTTCCGGCACCTGCAGAAGCAAAAACAATATCGATACCTTTAAAGTCATCGTTGTGTTTAAGCTCTTTGACGGTAATCTGTTTACTACGGAATGTGTACGTTTTTCCCGCACTACGGGAAGATCCGAACAACACCAGCTCATCTAAAGGAAAATTCCTTTCCTCGAGCACACGCAGGAACTCCTGTCCTACGGCACCACTTGTACCAACAATAGCTACTTTCATTTGTTTTGTAAATAAATAATTAATTAAATGTATAATAATCCGGAAATTCTTCCGTACATTTATCATGTTAACCTGTTATAGGTAGCAAAGATAAGCAAAAACTTAAATATTTTATCTCCGTGAATAAAATTGTAATAACATTATTAGTCTTAATGCATGGTTACTGTATTGCCGGAAACTATGGCGACATTGTGGTAAGTGAGCTGATGCCTGATCCATCTCCATCGACAGGATTACCTGAAACTGAGTATGTCGAGCTGTATAACCGGACTGATAAGGCGATTAATCTTGCAGGATGGAAGTTGCAGGTAAATGATAAGCTGTATCCCTTTTCTTCGACTGAGATTTTGTCAAAGGGTTATCTTCTGGTTTGTCCGAAAAATGAGGGGCAATTATTTGATAATGATATTCATAAAACTGAGTTGGCTTCATTCCCGGCATTGAATAATTCAGGTAGTGTGATACAAATAAGGGATGCAAAAAATGATGTGGTTTTCGTCATATCTTATGATGAGTCGTGGTACAAAAACAAGTTTAAAAGCAAGGGCGGATGGAGTCTGGAATGTATTGATACGGATAATCTGTCTGGATTATCTTATAACTGGAAAGCTTCTGAAAATGTCAACGGTGGTACTCCGGGCAAAGTCAACTCTGTTAATAATATTAATCCCGATACAGTCGTGACCAGACTCCAAAGGATGTATATGACAGACGAAAGGTCACTTGAGTTATGCTTCACAAAGATGATTTCCCGCGATGCAGATGACAGATATTTCAGATTCGTCAATGGCGATAATATGGTGACAGAAGTAGTGGCTTCATCTACCGATTTTAAAAATTACATTATAAGATTCAGCGATAATCTGTCTGAAAACAAAGTTTATGGCATCTCGATAGCCGGCTTGAAAGATATTTCCGGTATAACGATCAGTGATACGATATTTAATATATCACTGCCGGTTAAGGCAGACAGTTTTTGCCTTAGTATAAATGAGGTGATGTTTAATCCTGCTTATAATGGTTTTGATTATGTCGAGATTGTCAACAGATCTGATAAATGTATAGATCTTTCAGATGTCTGGATTACCAATTATGATGAATCCGGTAACCTTAATGATGGCAGTCGTTTATCTGAAAAATCATTGCCATGCATGCCGGGTTCATATTGGCTGGTTTCTCAAAAGTCTGATTCTGTTTTCCTGTTATCAGGTCAGGCCAATGCTTCCAACGGACTCGATGTAAGTAAAATGCCATCCATGCCTGATGACAAGGGTAATGTTTTGCTTTTAAATGGTGATGGTCTTGTTATTGACGGGTTTGCTTACGATAATAATATGCATTATCCTCTTTTAAAGGATACTGAAGGGATCTCACTTGAAAAAATCAATCCTGATTTATCTTCGGCTGAAACCGGATCATGGCTGTCTGCTTCTGAGTCATCAGGTTTTGGTACTCCGGGTTTCATCAACTCGCAATTTAAGAGTATCAGCCCTGAAACCGTTGAGATAGTTTTTTATGAAAAGAAATGGTTTACTCCTGATAATGACGGAAATGACGATACTTTCCTTATGACGGTGAAACCTGAGAAAAGCGGAATCCTGACAATGGGGATTTATGATATGAATGGAGTAAAAGTAAAAGAGTTAATGACAAATAGTTATATCGGAACTGAGGAAAGTCTCATTTGGAATGGTGAAGATGAGAATGGTCAGGTAGTTAAGGTAGGTAAATATATTTGTCAGGTAATGTTTTATTCAGCCGAAGGTAAAATATTTAAAAAACGTTTCGTGATCAATGTTTTATAAAACAGCGGTTTCATAAAATATATATCTTTGCGCTAACAAAATAAATATCTCATATTTTTTTATGACAGAAGAATGGAGAAGCAGGACGGCTCTTTTACTTGGTGAGGAATCCGTAAATAAGTTGAAAGATAGCAATGTCCTGATTGCCGGTGTGGGAGGTGTCGGGTCATCAGTCGCTGAAATGCTTGTAAGAGCGGGAGTGGGGAGTTTGACCTTGATTGACTGTGATATTGTTAACGAAACCAATTTGAACAGGCAAATGATTGCCCTCAGGTCAACTATTGGTAAAAGTAAAGTTGAAGTGGCCGGTCAACGTTACCTTGATATAAATCCTTCTGTCAGGTTAAACCTTAAACAGGAATACTTATCTGAGGATAATGTTGTAAGTCTGCTGAGTGCTGAGAAATTTGATTTTGTCGTTGATGCTATTGATACGTTATCTCCTAAAATAAAACTTCTGTTGCATTGTCTCAAAAACGATATTCCGGTTATCTCTGCTATGGGTGCAGGAGGTAAAACAGATCCGGGTTGCATCAGACAAACAGATATTTCAAAAACATTCCAGTGTCCTTTGGCGAAAACTGTCAGAAGGGAGCTTAAGTTGAATGGTATTCTGAAAGGATTACCTGTCGTTTTTTCGACGGAGCCAACTAGCAGAGAGGCTGTTATTGAAGTTGATAATGAGAGAAATAAGAAATCTACTGTAGGCACGGTTTCATATATGCCGGTTGTTTTCGGTTGTTATATGTCTGCTTACGTTATAAAAAAACTGATTAATTAATTGAAATATGGTTCAGGCAAAAAATATACATAAATCTTTTGGAGATTTGCATGTGCTGAAAGGTGTGGATCTGAATGTGAAAGCCGGTGAGATTGTAGCTGTGGTTGGTCCCAGTGGTGCGGGGAAAACCACACTTTTACAGTTGCTTGGTACATTGGATAGTGCTGATTCGGGAGAAATCCTGATTGGTGACAAAAATATTTCAAGATTAAAAGAAAGAGAACAGGCGGAGTTCAGAAATAAACATATTGGTTTCGTCTTTCAGTTTCATCAGCTTTTGCCTGAAT
>CAZXRT010000260.1:0-3950 GCA_964642535.1 uncultured Methanospirillum sp. | reverse complement strand
GAAAGATCCCGTTTGAATTCAAGGGTCTTCCCCTCCGGCTGATTGATTATTTCTATCGGGGAAAAGATGTTTAGCCCACCCCTTAAGTAGAGATTTGTTCCCAGCCAGACATAATGGTTCTTAGTAAATGGGAATTTTATCGACAGAATACGGTGACACAGCAGATTGCAGGTGTAATCCGCTGACAACGGATTGAAAAATATCTGTAACACGCAAAGATAATCAGAAGGGTACACCGGTATCCTCCCGCTATTCGCACCATAATCTGGATATCACTAAGAAGAGGTAGACTCAATCAATTTTCATCAGGATTAATCCCTCTCCTTCCAGCCATTCCAGAGCTCGTAGACACGTCCGGTTTTCTTTCCAGGTATACCACTGTCTCTCGAGATTCGGATATGAACTGATAAATCCTTTAAATCTTCGGAAATCTCCTGAACCTCTGATAGTTTCATCAGCCAGGTTTCTGATGCCTTGATCCTCAAGAGTTTCAATAAAAAGTTGCATATCTGCATACCCAACCCGTGCATCAGTACGAATCGGGACCTGAACATATCTCCCCGATTCATCTCCGTCTATCTCTTCAGAAATATCATGTATTTCTTCATCGGTCATCACATACTCAGATAACTCAATGATCTCCTGATTCACCAGGTTTGGGATGTACCGGGTGTCATAAGTACAACTATCCAGCGCTTCTGCTACATCACGTATCGAAAGATGGACAATTCTGCCACTCCATTTTTTCTTACCGGTCACCATTGGTACCATGCAAAGACCAGAACAGGAAAGAGGGAATTGGATACACGGTATGCCTTAAGGTAATGCCATTCTACTCATGAACCATTTGTTCTTATTCCTCTGAAGAGATCCCTATGTATGAAAAATTTCTGGGATCTTTCGTATGAAGATCTCAATGCATGGGCTGGACAAAAGACCGTTTCAAAAGGGAAATCGTATCAGAAAAACAAGCGCGTTATAAGGATATATCAGATATCTGAACAAATAATCTGCGGATCAGTTCAGGGAACTGATATGTATGATACGGTGGTTTCTGTATCCGATACCCTTACTTCAACCTGCTCGTGTCCGGTAGGAATTGATTGTAAACACGGTGTTGCACTCATTCTTGAATGCCTTAACAGGACTAAGCAGGAAATCAAAATATCGAAACCGCCTGCAGATGAATATGTTAATAGATATCAGCCCCTTCTTGAATCTAAAACAACATTTGATAATAATTGTTCCTCTTCTATTCAGGACAGAATACTAGTAACAGAAGAGTATTTGCAGAAATTCTCAAAGAAAGAACTCATTACAATGATCCTCTCAAGCATCGAGGGGACACATGATATCACCCTGTATCTTGACCGCAAACAGAAGATGGATCATGCTTCACCAGATTCGCTCATTACAACAATTATTGCCGAAATTGATGAAGTGACATCTCAGGAGATTGAGTATTCTGAATGGTATGAGGCGGGAGATGGAAATTGTCCGGATTATTCCGGGATTATCGAGAGTTTCAGCATTTTGATCGAGACAAAAAAATATACCGATATTATTACCCTGGGTCTGATACTTCTTCAAAAAGCGAATAACCAAGTCGAGATGGATGATGATTGCGGATCAATTAGTTCCCAGGTTACTGAATGCATGACCATGGTCGCAGAAGCACTTGCATTATCAGATCTTCCAATCTATAGGAAGCTGTTATCTGCAATAGAGTTCGTCCAGACTGATGAATACTCGCTGACCGAAGATATTCTGGACTTTTTCAATGAATCGCACCCGGCATCGGAATGGTCCAAAGTTGCAGACATCCTCCTTGGAGAGCAAGGGAAGAATGCAACAGGAAAAACACATCAATCACATCAATATACCTACTCTCCCGCTGACTGGATCGAGATAGTGTTAGAAAGGGCAGGAAGAGTTGATGAGGCAATTGCATTTTCGAAGCATCTGGCAGATAAAGAAAACCGCAATCTTCCTTTTATCGCATTACTTGCCCGTACGAACCATAAGAAAGAGGCAATCGACCGGATTCAGAAAGTTGTCAGGCAGATCTCTCATGATATACATGCACCCATTCCGTTCTTACGGGAAATGAGACGAATACATGAGGAATCCGCAGAATGGCTTATGATTGCCGCCCTGGATACTGAAGACTTCCTTAGAAAACCTACTACCAGTGCATATAAACAGATGATGGATTCAGCAAAGAAAGCAGGTATTGCAGATTCCATCAGACCCCATATCTATGCTTATCTGAAAGAGGGCACTATCCTATCCCCTGCAAAAAGAGGAAGTGTTATCCCCGGACTGCTTCCTGAAACAGGAGTTACATTTGGGAATCGATACGCACCGGTAAAACCTCCGGTTCGATCGCTCCTTCTTGAGATGGCCTTGGAGAGTGGAGACCCGGATGAAGTAATACGATGGTACAATCCAAATTCCAACCAGACAATGATAAGTCCGGAGGAAATTCCGGTCGACCGAATTGCAGACGTAATAGCAGGAAAATATCCGGATGAGGCTATCGAGATCTGGAAAAGGAACGCTGAACACCTTATAAATATCAAAAACCCTGATTTTTATCACTATGCAGTTATGTATCTGATGAAAATCCGGGATACATCAATGAAGAACGGAAAAACTGCTGAATTCTCAGAGTATATTCTTCATCTGAAGACAGAACATGCAAGAAAACGAAGGTTTATTCAGGAACTGGCAGTCGTTGAGGGGAGAAAAATCCTCGATGATTTGTAAAGCGAATCACTATTTCCATTATTTTCAGAATTTCTTTTTTAGACATTCCTTTCGCCATGCTTCAAGTTCGGCTATCGTATCAGGATTATTAACATTCCTTTTCCACCGTTCAATTACATCGTACGTAAGACCATCGTCGCTGTCTGCAGCCCAGTCGCCAAAGTCTCCCGCTTCTTCGGACATGTAGACACAGATACCTTTGATTATCCCCCGGCAACATGAGAGAGCGCCATCAATCATCTCCCGATCCAGGTATCGTTCCATCTCATCGAGAAACGGGTCTATCTTTTCTTCCATCATCTCGTAAGAATGATCATATGGATCCACGTACCCGTACCGGGTTTTCCCTGACTCCTGCCAGAGCACTTCAACATCCAGGTCAGACAAGGCATCACACACTCTTTCTGATATCTCATCTTCATCGATCCCGGAGAGTGTCTCTCTTGCAAACGCAGCTGCTACCGGTATGAGTTTCGGATTTTCCTTGAGAAGATGAGTGAGAACCCTCTGTGCCTGGTCATCAGTTAAGGTTGCAAGAAATGCCAGATCCTGTTTTTTTGTCATCAGGAGATCATGTGTTTTCCAGGATATTGAATATGTTATCCGGTTCTCGAAGACCCATAATTCTTGAAATTAAGCCGATTTGGAGGAGAGGTATTACTCATTTTACCCATCAATGGTACCGGGAAGAATCCGGACCTATTATTTGAAACGTCCTGGTGGAAACGAAAAAGCAGGGTGTACTTGTGGTCATAGGAGTAATCAATAGCAATTGCCTGGATACAAAGCGGCATCATAATTGCCTTATAAACAAATACAAGAAATCAATTTTGCAAATTGCGCTGATCGATTCAGCTTATAAATCAGCTTAAAAACGATCCGAACTTTATGTCCGGGTTCGCTTTCCCCGCATTTAGACAGACAGCCTTTGGCCGGTTTGAATGTTTCTGACCTAAATATTGGAGGTCACAAAATTCTTCGACCGACAGACCAGCGTCGGTTTTGAGTTTTCGCAAGGTACCCCGTTTCATTGGATCATGAAGGGGGACCGACAGGGTGACATCCAGACCATGTTTCACCGTGATCACATGGCTTCCGCTCCGGCTTGTCTTTGTAAAATCCATGCCGGGAAAATGCCTTGACTGCAGCCAAACCGGAGATGACCGGAAGCTTGCTCATCT
>CAZXRT010000259.1:0-3958 GCA_964642535.1 uncultured Methanospirillum sp. | reverse complement strand
GACCGGTTACTATCAGTTTTGCCATGATTATTACTCTCCCTTTTTTCTCCTGTGACGGTTGCACAGGTGAATAAACATCCTTGCACCGGCGGGTAGTTATATAACCCGAATCAGGACTCCTGGTAAGTTTAATTTAAATAAGAGAAAGCAAAAAAGCGAAAATTCCGCTTCTAAATCTAAATTCCTGATGAATCAGGGATTATCGCGCCGCATTCTTCCATGGCTCACTCAGTTTCGATGAAAACCTTACTATTACCGGGATCCGGGTCTGGAGTCCATACCTTTCCGTCACTCCTGATTTCCGGTGGCTGTCTCATCTGATAGATGTCGATTCTGTTGGCTCATCCCATCTTCGGGTCATCTCAAATAACGAAATAAAGAGTACATTAACCTGGTAAGGGGAGCAGAAAAGAACCGGCTGACGGTGAAGATCATCAACTCGTTTACCCGTCAGGATCATAACGGGTACATACGCAGCATTATCTCACCATCAGGGATCTGATGGTGAACATTCGCTGGGGTAAGGAAACACCGAGAAATAAATGGTTGTATTAGTTGACTACCGGGAATCCGGAATGGATCTGCACTTCAGCTTCTGCAACCCCGGTAAAGGCTCCCACGGTCTTGATTGCAAGGTTATTGATTCTTGCCTGCTCAATCAGATTTCTTGATTCCTTGCTGACTCCGTTTGAGAGAACCAGAAGGTGGGACGCGTACTCTGCCATGCGGGTATCACGGATCATGCCGGCTGCATTCAGGTCATCCTGCCAGTTGGGTGCAAACTCCTTGTATTTGATCTGGTGTGATTCCGCAAATTCACGGGCATACTTGTCAACTCCGGCTGATCCTCCTGAAATGATCTCTTCCACCGGGCCGATCTCTGAGAGGTATTTCTGAATCTCGGAGAAAACAGTCTCTCTGCGGTCACAGGTCCGAAGACCGGTTACTATCAGTTTTGCCATGATTATTACTCTCCCTTTTTTCTCCTGTGACGGTTGCACAGGTGAATAAACATCCTTGCACCGGCGGGTAGTTATATAACCCGAATCAGGACTCCTGGTGGGTTTAATTTACATATGGAAAAGCAAAAACGGGGTAAATCCGCATCAGAAAATTGACTCTGAATTAGCTCTCCTGGAAATTGTTCACATGGATCGATGGAAAGATATCCCGCTCTTTCGGGTTCTAATCATCGGGTTTACCGGAGTCCGATTAAGGCATCTTTATAATCCTATTGGGGTTTGAAAGCACATCAGAGAATAGATTGGATTGAGCACTTATGAGTCCTGCCCATGCTTCAAGCCTTTCAGAAAAAACCGGATCACCTGTGTATCCGAAATCCTGTGAGTTATGGATCCTGTTCGGCCCCATCAGCTTCGATGATGGGGTCCTGGTTTTCAGGAGACGTTGTTCCCCCGATCAGATTGGTTACCCGGTCCACATACGCTATCTGTTTGCTAAACTCTCCCTGAATGCCTGCCTTGATCTGATAGATGATCTCTGAAGCGGGCTGGGCTAGTTTGAAAATTTTGATCGGACGCCCCTTGCTCTGTGTGATGGTACTGGAGGTGCAGACCCATTCGCGCTTTGACAGGGCGGTGAGAGCGACACTGACTTCCGGCTGACGCAGGTTTGTATACCGTTCAACTTCCCGTGACGTAAGTTCTTTCCCCCTCAAAAAGAGGACGAGAACGCGTGCCTCATTCGGTTTAAGACCTATTTTACCGAGAATGTCGAAAATTTCCTCTTCTGCGGTTGAAAACTCGCCTACTATACTGGCTCCCATCAACTTCTCCCCCCATTTACGGAAGTAATATTATTAGAATATTATTATTTTATCATCGATATGGATATAGGTATGTTTTTTAAACCCTGGAAAGGCCGGAAAAACGAAGGTTTTTATGGGGGATATAGCCGGAAAAAGTCCATCAGAGAGGAATCAGAGTCAGAAGCACAGCGATGACCGGGGGAATCAGCAGGTTGTCATCGATCGGACTTGCCAGTTCGACGATCCCGGCCACACCGGCAATCACTGCTGACTGGACCGGATTCATCAGGAACAACAAGACAGCGAAGGTGATGAAGATGGCACCTCCGGTTCCTTCCATCGTCTTGTTGTGTATGATCCGGGTTTTGCCATACTTCAGGCCCACGAGCGTTGCCATTCCATCCAGAACTGAGAGGACCAGCACCCCGATCGCCGTAATATCGGATGGAAACAGGATAAGGGTAACCAGCGAAGAAAAAACAAAAAAGAATGCGCCCATCCCGGGGTATGCATCCGGACGCTCCAGGTGGTCCACAAGATCCGAGATGACGGGAATTTTATACCCACGCATTACAAGATCAATCAGCCACAATCCGACCAACAGACCGGCACCGAGAACCATGATGGCAGTCTGCCTGGGTACAAACCAGATGAGGAGGGTTATCAGAAGACCGAAGACCATGTGAACGGTCTTTCGCCAGAACTCTTTCATTTTCATGATTATATCAAAAAATATGGACGAATCTTTTCATGGAATCAGGATGTTGTATTCAGGCCGTTCCTGATTATTCTGCCCTGAGATGCATCGCATCCCCGTGCTCATGAATCCGGGTGGAAATGTCCAGAATCATTGAATCAACATTATGCATTGCCTCACTGATGATCTCAGAGGCTATCTGATCTCCACCGGTGTCATATTCCCTGCGAATCATGGCAAGCATCACCATCAGGGATCGTTCCTTACGCCGGAGAGAACGATATGAAGAGATGACAGATTCATCCGTCCCCTGGAATCGCGCCTTCTTACAGTCTTCCTCCAGGGTTTCAAACCAGGAAAAAAAATCCCTGATGTTTGCAAGAAGGGCCTCGTTAAGAAGGGGCTTTCGCATGAATCCGTCAATCATCGGGCCGTACTCGCTGATTTCTGACGGAAGAATCGCTTTTCCGGAGACCATAATGACCGGAACATCCCCGGTATCCGGACTGGCACGAATCTGCCGGAGGACCTCCCAGCCATCCACGGGTTTCATCATGATGTCAAGAAGGATCAGATCCGGAATTTCCCGCTGCAGAACCTGCATGCATTGATGTGCATCAGCGGCTTCCTCCACCCGGTATCCGGCATTGGCCAGAATCTCCACATAGATCTGCCGGAGCATATCATAATCATCTACAAAGAGGATTGACCGGGTATCTGCCATTTAAGTGTTTATTATCTCACATCCATATAAATAGAGCTGAAATTCCGATGGCCTGTTTCCCTGATGATGGTTTCCATGTATCACGCCGTTGTTCTGGATTGTGATGAATTCTGGTGCGGGAAAGGAAGGGGAAGAAATCCTCATCTCCTATCAGGGTAGATACCTGACAGAACATGCAGGTGCCCCATCATCCGAAAGGAGGATTTTTTGAGCAGGTAAAAATGCTCTTCCCGGTTGTAACCTGGATTCCCACCTATTCCAAAAATCTTTTTCGTGCTGATGTTATCGCAGGAATTACCCTGACGGCATTTGCAGTCCCTGAACTGATGGCTTATGCCCAGCTGGCAGGTCTGCCACCTGAATACGGACTGTATGCAGGGATTGTCGCCCCTCTGGTATACTGCCTCTTTGGAACAATCCGACAGATGAATATCGGACCCAGTTCATCTGAAGCGATTCTCACTGCTGCCATGCTTGGCACGATCTCGGGAATCAGTCTTGCCCGGTATGCATCGCTCGCTGCTCTCACGGTTCTGATGGCCGGATCCATTGCTCTGATTGCACGGTTTTTTAAGATCGGGTTTATCGTCAACCTCATTTCTGACACCGTCCTGAAAGGATTTCTGGCAGGCGTCGGAATTGTCATCATCAGCGGTCAGATATTCAGAATCGTGGGAATCCCCTCTGTTCCCGGGGCATATTTTGATCAGATCCTATCTCTACAATGTCAAGTTCAAAAAAAGAATCTCCGCCCTTATATCGTTTGATC
>CAZXRT010000258.1:0-3973 GCA_964642535.1 uncultured Methanospirillum sp. | reverse complement strand
CCCACTCTTGACAAGGCAACCCCCAAAGCATTCCATGCTTTATGGTTGTGCTGGTCCGCACTGGCTACCCCATAGAGTTTTTCCACGGCTTCAGAATATTTCCCCTCTTTGTAAAGCCGGATTCCATCCTGGAAAATATTCATCTTTCTCCCCACCTGTATATGTTGATTGGATTCATCATTGATTAGGATATCTCTTCCCGGGCTGTGATCTCTCTGCCTGAAACCTTCCGGATCATACCCTGCAATTCGCTCCATTGATGATAGTTTTTATTATCTTCCCGATATTATAGATATCATTTGATTCTGTGTGGCAAATTTTATCCCACCATGTTGATGTATCAGGGTTCAAAAATTCAAATCTGAATTTGATGATTATTTCCAGTCTTTTTTCATCGCTTCGGCTCTTCTTTCCGGTGGCATCAGTTCTATGGCATATCGAAGAGATGTTCTGGGCATATCTTTTTTCTTTTGCAATACGTAAGAATAAATTTCATCCTGGTGGGTCCGGCTGGCCTCTTTGAGTAACCATCCATATCCCTTTCGTACCATATCATCCGGGTCAGTCAGAAGAGAATCAGAGATCTGAAATACTTCATCAAGGAATTTCCCCTTTTTTACTGGGATAATAAGTGATACAGCACATGCTCGACGCATCCATCTGTTTGAAGAATATGCCCAGGATTTCAGTTCGGGTATCTTCTGTGGATATGCAACAAAAAAATCCCCCATCGCATGGTTACAAAACCCATCACATGCAGCCCAGTTCGTGATATAAGTCTCAATCCAGTGTTTAAATGTGTTAATATCTTCGGGTGCAAAGAAAGAAGAATAATCTGCCATCCATGAGGAAACGATAAAGGCCTCTTCCAGGTATCCCGACTGGTACAGGGATTCACACATCTGAAAAATATCTGCTTTCTGACGGCTTTTCACGATGTTCCAGTATTTTTTTGCTACTTTTCCAACATCTGCTGTTTTCAGACCGTATGCTCGGATTTCTTCTTTAAAAAAACGTTTTCCCCTTTCTGCTAACTCATCATCTTTCATATCATAGAGAGTCTTTCTGATGTCTGCTATGACCGGATCCATACATAAGATTTGAGAGTCAGGAAAAAAACATATTCCGATGCTGAATTTCATTAGAAAGCAGGAAAATATCCAGTCTGAAAAGGTTATAAAAAATCATCTTCTCGCATGAAAAAAACAGTCCCTGATACGCGTCTCGCTTTTCAGAGAATCAGGAGTAATCATACCGTAAGATGAACCGGACTTTTGTGAAGAATGGAAAAAAGATCTGATCGAGGAGTATCAGATCTTCCTGTGTGGTTTCATCCATCAGTGGTATTGTGGATCTATGAGGGATCCATTTATCGGAGATAACTCCGGCTCCCAGATAACCGCTGTATCCTGGGTTGCGGCACATGTGAGCATACGATATTGATCAATGTCAAATATAAATTTCTAAATTGAGTAGTCCACATACCATACATATAAATATTTAAATGGTAATTTTTGAAATTATCATTTCTATTTTCATTATGCACCTGAATATCAGAGATACACCAAAAGCCATCTATATACTGTATTACTTTCCATTATTCTCCGGTTATGACTCAATCATGCATACGAAACAATAATTGTCCTCCGTTTCTTGAATGGGAAAATATTTCAGTTGCCAGGGAAGGTCAGATTGTTCTTCATTCAATTACTCTTACTATCAGGTCAGGAGAGCATGTCGCAATACTCGGACCTAACGGGTCAGGGAAATCTTCACTCATCAAATTAATGACCCGGGATTTATATCCGATCATGTCAGATTCCCCTTATATTTACAAGATCTGGGGAAAAGACCAATGGAATGTTTTTGATCTCCGATCAAAACTCGGAATTGTAACCAATGATCTTCTTGCCATGTTTTCAAAGGAGATCAGCGGTGAAGAAGTGTTATTATCAGGCTTTTTCAGCAGTATCGGTCTATTTCACCATCCGGTCACAGACGAAATGAGATGGAAAAGCAGAGAAATCGCAGAATTTCTTGGGATTATGCATCTTATGGACCGTTCTGTCATACGAATGTCATCAGGAGAAGTGAGACGTTTTCTTATCGGAAGAGCCCTCGTTCATTCGCCTGAAGTCCTTATCCTCGATGAACCTGCCAGTAATCTGGACCTGACGGCTCTGCACTGTCTGAGAGAATATATACGCAGGATTGCATCAAAGGGAATTGCCATTATCCTGGTGACTCATCAGATATTCGAAATTATCCCGGAAATTAATCGGATTATCCTCATGAAAGATGGGAAAATTGCATTTGATGGCGGTAAGAAGGATGCATGTACCGAGAAACTGATGAGCAGTATCTTTTCAGTACCGGTTCAGATTCATCAGAAAGACGGTTATTATTATTCTTTGGGGTAAAAATTCGAGGTTATCTTCCGATCTCTCTACCTGGAATCCATCCATTCTTTTTTCACCTGTAGATTTTCAGGATATCGATCCCATTATAATATCCCATATCAGTACAGTGTATAATATCGTACGGTTAGCAATACTGGCGCTATCCGGAGATATTATGGGAGATTCTGAGAAGATAGGAGATTTAGAAAAATGAGATTGAATGTACTGCTAATTGTGGTGTTTATCTTTTGCATCACTCCGGTTCTTGCAATAGATCAGATAGTCCCCCCTCAGGTGGCGGGTTTCCCAGTACCTGAGGTGACCATAGAGCCAGCTCCATCACTCCCATTGATGGATGTTGTCAACGGCATAGAAAATCATGCACTACCATCAGATGACTCTCTGATGCCTCCTTCTACCACAACTTTCAGAAGAGGTCTGATGCACTTTACCGAAGAAGAACTGCGTCAGATGGATGCTATCCGCCAGTCACTTCCAAAAGCTGCCAGTTTCAATGATGTAATCCTTCCGCAGGGATCAAAATCTCTTCTAAATTCAGTCCCATACACGGGAACAGAGAGGGATCAGGGGTATTGCGGGAATTGCTGGGTCTGGGCTTCAACAGGCGCAATGGAGATAGATCATTCAATTAAGAACAGTATTAAGAACCGTCTGTCTGTTCAATACTTCAACTCTCATTATAATGGGGGAGCTGAAGTTGGCAATGCATGCCGCGGTGGTTTTACCAGTACCTTTGCGGAATTTTATAACAACACCCTGAGAAAAGGAATACCCTGGTCTAACACGAATGCAAGTTTTGCAGACTATTACTGGCAGAGCGGTCCTACTGCAATGCCTGCTGCATTTATCTCGACGAATCCGAATTATCCGCTCACCAGCGTAATTAACGAGGAACTTGAGGTCAGAAACGGTCAGAGCGCAGCCATCAATACTATCAAAGGCCATCTCAATTCAAATAGACCCGTATTATGGTATTTTGCTCTTCCCTCTGAGGGATGGAATGCATTTTATCAATTCTGGGATAACCAGCCAGAATCAGCGATCTGGAACCCGGACCCGTATGCAGGAACTGCTCTGTCCGGTGCTCATGAAGTGCTCATCATCGGGTATGATGACACGGGTAGTGATCCATACTGGATAGCCCTGAACAGCTGGGGAGTTACATCAGGCAGGCCATACGGTCTCTTCAGGGTTACAATGAATATGAATTACAATGCCGTGATGACCTCAGGAAGTTACACCCAGTATGCCCATTATTTTGATGTAATCGAAACAAAATACTCAACCAGTCCTACTCCATCTCCGACTCCTACGAGTACACCAACGATAACACCAACCAGCACTCCGACTGGAACACCAACAATCACTCCTACCGTCACCCCGACACCAGAGCCCGGGTATGGTAACCTTTCTGTCAGTTCATCACCATCAGGTGCACGAATTGGTATTGATGGGGTTATGACAGGGAATACCACTCCCGCCCAGATACCTGCCATTTCTGCCGGAATCCATCACCTCTCCCTGGAAAAAGAGGGATACGCTGCATACTCATC
>CAZXRT010000257.1:763-3994 GCA_964642535.1 uncultured Methanospirillum sp. | reverse complement strand
GGCAGGATATACTGACTTTATTGAACTCTTCCTGATGCTAACGAAACTGAAGAAACAAGGTCTGCTGAACATTGAATTCTGAGGACAATCGATCTTGCTTGAAGGGATATTAGATAAACTTCGTCAGGCAAACCAGGGAACTCTCCCCCTTGAAGGCGTGTATGTCGAGTTTCGGGCGAAGGCATACAAATTTTTTGTTGAAGACAAGTTCATGGGCTCTGATCTTCTCTTCATGCTTACATATATGGCAGCAATCCTGACTGCTGATGCATCCAGGCCGGAAATTTTTTCCTACACAGGGTCACGACGGGAATATGTCTCGACCAAGTATATTTACCGGGCAGATCTGCTGGTAAAGCGGTGGGGATACAGTTACGTGGAAGCTCTTGTCAATGTCGCGAAAAAAATTGAGAATGAGATGCTCTTTTCCATGATCAACCGGTATGCCAACGCGATTGAATCAGGGGTGCCTGATGCAGACTATCTGACACGCGAACTTGACACGATCCGTGATGTGTACAAATCCAATTATTCTCAGGGCCTGGAGATGCTGAAAAAATGGGGTGATGCATACATCTCCATGCTCTTCTCTGGAGCTCTCGTCAGTATCATCATCATGGTATCAATCGCCATCTTCGCTCCTGATGATATTCAGGGCACGCTGTCCACTTCATACCTGATCATCCTCTCGATCTCAGTTTTTGGCATCACAACGATGTATAAAGCAATTCCTGCTGATCCCATGTCTCATGGTCTGGCCCAGGGCTCACCTGAACAGAACATGATTCACCGGATGGAGCGGAAGATTGTTCCGATTCTCTGTGTAATTGCTCTTTTACTCTTCCTTCTGGGGATAAACTACGGTCTGATTCTCATGCTCATCGGAATGCTAATCTTTCCCCTTGGAGTCATCGGATACATCGATAACGGGAACATCACGCTCCGTGATGCGGAATTTCCCACTTTTATCCGGGGAGTGGGGGCTGTTCAGGGAGGAAAGGGGACCACCATTGCCCCCGCAATCGCTGACATCGATAAAAAATCCTTAAAATACCTTGAACCGCTCATCAACGCTATCTATACAAAACTGAACCTTGGCCTTGATGATAAGAGGAGCTGGCAACGGTTTATCAATGACAGTGGCAGTTACCTGATTTACAAGTACCTGAATATCTATCGTGATGCGATCCAGATCGGAGGCAAAGCAGAAAAAATCGGAGAAGTTGTCAGTTCATCCATGCTGGATCAGGTTCTCCTCCGGGAACACCGGCACACACTCTCAATGGGCTTTGTTATCCTGCTTGTTCCGATGCATGCTATGATGGTCGGGATCTTCCTCTTCCTCTTTCACATCCTGGCAACCATGTCTGCAGCAATTACTGCAAGAATGGCAGAGCTCGGGGAGAACAGTGCTGCATTATCTTCCGGCCAGGGAGCTTCCATCGCCTCTTCTGTCTCCGGTAGTCTGTTTGTTTTTGCCAATTTTGATGTTCAGGTTATTGGCACATATGTGATGATCATCATCACCATGCTGACTGTTGCCAATACCATTGCCGGGAAAGTGGTTGCCGGGGGAGACAGGTCCCTTGCGTATTTCTTTGCCAGTCTTCTGTGTGCAATAACGGGGTTAATTTATATCATAGCACCAATTATTATCGGAATATTCTTTACGATCCCTGCCTTTGAAGGAGTATAGGAATGGTAGAACTATCAGATTCAAACCGACGGCTGATTATATTCATTTCGATTGTTCTTGGTGGTTCTATTCTTCTGCTCTTTGATATTCCGGTGCTATACCTGATGATGGCAGTCATGATCCTTGCGGTCGGGCTGATGGTCATGACCGGGATGCTGATCCTTTCAGAACTGATTCACGACCTGAGAATCAGGCTGAAAAACCGGAAACCAAAAGTAAAGAAACCAAAACCAAAGAAGGAGTCTGTGGATGGGAAGGCACAGGGCCTGGGAGGGATTTTTTCGGGATTATCCGCCAGGATGCCAAAAATGCCCTCAATGCCTTCGATCAACCTCTCTCTTCCCAAAATGCCGGATCGACCCGAAAAGAAGAAGGAAAAACCTGAAAAAAAGGCAAAAAAACAGGATTCTCCTGATGATCTCTCCGGAGGGGATGAACCTGAAGATAGGATGTCTGACTCCGGCGGGGCAGGTCCGCAGGATGATGCGGACCTGGGTTCGGATCTGCTGGACGGGCTTGACCTGGATGACAGTCTTGATATTGATGCAGAACTTGAATCGGTAAATCCCGAGTTTGATTCAGTCAGAACACCGTATGGTGATACTGATGTGATGCAGGAACTTCCTTCCGAGGACCAGGTCAGGAAGATGGATATCACCACACGGGATGAGGAAGAGGAGATCGTTATCGATAACGAGGATACCAGCGATGAGATAGATGAGATCTACTCAAGTACCATCGATATCGGGTCAGATTCGGGAGGTGACATCATCTCCACCATGGAAGGCGGTGATTCGATCAGTGGCAGTGATCTCGCCTCGTATAGTTCCTCTGATGAAACTCCCTATATGTACGGGGCTGACGATGATTCAGGGAGTGGAGAGGAACAGTTTGAACTCACCCAGGGAAAGGGAATGGGTGATGACGACCTTATTGCTTCTCTAAAGGCTGATATCAGTGATCTCAAGAAGAGAGATGATGATGTTCTTCTCCGTGATCTCAAGGATGTTCATGTGACAGCGGAAGAGCTCGCCGAGGAGCTTGAGGATATCATGAAAATTATCACGAAAAGAGCAAAGAAGAATAAATATTAGAGGCATATATATTTCATATACAGGGGTTTCATGGCAGAGGTACCGGTAAAACTTGAGAAAGGCGGATCCTGGGTTACATCAAAGATAGAAATAGCCAAGGACAGTCTAATCCTCAAAGACCCCTACAACGTCACGGTGCCCTTTAAAAATATCGTGGATCTTCAGCAACGCAGCCAGGTTGACACTCTTGTCGTTACCAGTCCTGATAAGACAGAAAATATAAAACAACTGGAAAAACTCTTCAATACTTTTAATAAAGAAAAACCTTTTTTCTCTTCAGATATATATACAGATCAGGAAATGATTGACTGGAGAGAGACAGGTATTAAACTTAATTTTACGGCTTTTATTTCTCTTCCTCTTATACCTAAAAACAAATCAATAGGCGTTGTAAGTCTTTTCTTCAAAGAACACTGCACTTTTGAAACTGAAAAAATAAAT
>CAZXRT010000257.1:0-753 GCA_964642535.1 uncultured Methanospirillum sp. | reverse complement strand
TCATCGTTTCAGGTGCAGATAAGGTTGAAAAGACATACAAAATCGCATCGGTGGAGAAGGTTCTGCAGGTTCTTAATAAGAAAATAATCATGTCCTGTAATGCCTACCGGCTGATGGCACATTTTATGTCTCCTGCCATCAGGGGGGGTGTTCTGGTCACCAATGCCAAATGGGAGAAAGGGGCAATTGCAGTCCTGAAGACCGGAATCTGGTTTGTAAGTCAGGAAAAACTGATCTGTGTACCACTCAAGGAAGTAGCGAGCCTCGAACTGACGAAACGTGAACTCCAGAACAAGAAACTCGATGTGGTAAAGGTGGATCATCTTGAGGCCGGAGAAGTCGTGACCTCGTTTGTGCTCTGCCCGCTCTCAACTCTTCAGGTCCTTTACAATTTCCTTCGTGATGCCACCAAGGAGATGGACATGAAAGGCTCTGAGCTGGATCAGCTGGATGCCCAGACAGCCCAGGTTGCCATGCTCATTTACAGCGGTATGGACACCAAATCCATCGAAAACATGCTGAATCTCTCGGCAAAAGAACTTGATACAATCTACGATACTCTTTTAAAATTGAAGCTGGTCGATGTGGTGATGATCAGAAAAGAAGTTCAGCTCACCCCGAAAGGAGTACGATACATCACCGATGCCCTGAAACCACCCTCATAGGCGAGCTCCAATACAAAATACTTTTACCAGTACGCAGCTTCTTAATCATAGGAGGAAGCGTTCACCTATGGGAAGAATCCTCATTGTC
>CAZXRT010000256.1:0-3998 GCA_964642535.1 uncultured Methanospirillum sp. | reverse complement strand
TCAAGAACGTCGGGGCCATCCTCAAGCGGTTCACCGGAAAGGACATCAGGCATATCGATATCCATATTCAGTTCATCGGCACCTATTCAGGAGTCGAAGGTGACTCCGCATCGGTAACGGTTGCAACCGCAGCGATCAGTGCCCTCGAACAGATTCCGGTCAGGCAGGATGTGGCCATGACCGGATCACTCTCGGTCAGGGGTGACGTCCTCCCTATCGGGGGAGTGACCTATAAGATCGAAGCAGCAGCAAAGGCGGGCATTAAAAAGATCATCATCCCCAAGGCGAACCTGGAAGACGTTCTCATCGAGGAGGAATACAAATCCCTCGTCGAGATCATACCGGTTTCAACCATCGAGGAAGTGCTTGATATCGCCCTGGTTCCACCAGACCGTGCCCATTTCCTGGACAGGATCAAATCCATCACCAACTCCACCACCCGCTCCATCCTTGGTTCAGATATCATCACACCACGGACGGTAGCCTGATGGCGGCTGAGCCGCGGTATTACGATATCAGGAGAGTCTGCGGGGAAGTCACGCAGATTGATATCGATAACGGAAACGTTGAGCAGGCAGGAACCTCGTTTTACGACAAGGCGACGGTCCGGGTACTGGGGGATCTCGGGTGGGGGATCCTCTCGGCACCGGGTGATACAACCGGTTCAGAGCACCTGCGACGCGATCTTTTAGACCAGGCCCTGAAGGCGAGTGTGGTTACCAATGAACGGGTGGAGATCGGGACGGCTCCATCACGGATCCATCCGGTCCCTAAAGTTGGGGAGGATCCCCGCTCGGTCAGTATCGAGGAGAAGGTTGCGATCCTTCAGGATCTCGAGAAAGCAGCTGCCGGTGAAGGAATCGCCAGCAGAAGGGTGACATATATCGAGAAGGCCGAACAGGTCTCTTTCACCGATTCCTGCGGGAATGAATACCAGTATGAACTCTGCCGGTGCGGTTTTTCTGTTCTTGCGGTCGCAAGCCGGGCCGGTGTTGTGCAGATGGGGTATGAGAGGGACCATACCATCAGGGGCCTGAACATCAGGCACCGACACGATCTCGCCCGTGAATCAGCAGAACGGGCATCCTCACTCCTTGATGCAAAACCGGCAAAGGGCGGGATCATGAAAGCCATCCTTGACCCTGAACTCGGGGGAGTCTTTGCCCACGAGGCAGTTGGCCATGCAGCCGAGGGAGATCTTGTCAGGGAAGGCAACTCCGTTCTCATAGGCAAGATAGGAGAGTCGATCGGAACACCCCTAATCACCGTGGTTGATGATCCCTCTCTCATCGAATTCGGATTCTGCCCGGTTGATGACGAAGGATCGGCTACGGCACGGACCGAGATCATCAAAGCAGGAACGATGCAGTCCTATCTTCACTCCAAAGAGACCCTTGCACGGGTCGGTGACGGAGTTGCCGGCCACTGCCGGGGAATGGCCGGGGAGATGCCCATTGTGCGGATGAGCAACACCTTCATTGAGAACGGTGATGCGTCATACGATGAGATCCTGGAGACATGCAGAAACGGGATCCTTCTGAAAGGATCCCGGGGAGGCCAGGTTGACCCGGGAAGGGGCATGTTCCAGTTCAATGCTGAGTACGGGTATCTGATAGAAGACGGGGAATGCACAACCATGGTCAGGGATGTCTCACTCTCCGGTGAGATCCTCTCTACCCTGCACTCGGTCCTGATGGTCGGCAATGACCGGGCTCTTCATCCCGGATACTGCGGAAAAGGAGGCCAGACCGTCCCGGTCACCGACGGAGCACCCCATCTCCTGCTTGAAAATGCGGTTGTCGGAGGGTGCGATGTCTGTTGACGAGATCCTCAAGGCAGCAGAAACCCGCGTTGATGAGGCCGAGGTCTGCATCAGCTCGGCCCGGATCCTCTCTGCAGACCTGAAACGGGAGAAGATCGAGATCGGCAGCATGGCTGATGAATCGGGTATCGTGATCCGGGTCATTACAGACGGAAAGATCGGGATTTCATCCACTGATAACCCGGCAATGTGGCAGAAATGCCTCGATGCAGCCATTGCAAGCGCCCGGTTTTCAGACCGCGTGGACTGGAAAGGGCTTCCCGGCCCGGAGAACCTGCCCAGGGAGCGGCTTGCATATGACCCTGAAGTCAGACCGGAACCCGGACTGCTCCGGGATCTGATTGACCGGATGCTCTCCGGTGCTTCAGCTCATCAGGCAGAAGCGACCGGGGGAGGAGCCTCTGCCCTGACTGCCTCCCATGCCATTGCAAACAGCAACGGCCTGTATTATGAGGCAGAAGCGACCAGTGTCAGCCTCTCCCTGGAGATGATTGCCGGAAGATCTACCGGGTATGAGCATGAATCATCCTGGCAGCTCAAGACGGTCAGACCGGAATGGATCGGTGAGCAGGCTGCATTTTTTGCTTCAAAGGGGCAGGAAGGGGAGGAGATCGCAACCGGATCCTACGATATCGTCCTCTCTCCCTCCGCTCTTGCCAGCCTTCTTGATGCAACGGTCATCCCGGCCTTTTCAGGCCGGAACGTCCATACCGGACGGTCCTGTTTTGCCACAAAGATGGGCGAGCAGGTGATGGGAAGCCAGGTCTCCCTGTTTGATGATCCGTTTGACAGTCGCGGGATTGCAAACAATTACTGGGACGGAGAAGGAATGCCGGTGAAAAAGACGGCATTTGTACAGGACGGAGTCCTCTCCTCCTATGCCTATGACCTGAAGACCGCATACCGGTACGGGGCTGAACCAACCGGACATGCCGTGCGATCCGGGATGGGTGGTGCTCCTTCGATCGGGCACCATAACCTGGTCCTCACCGCAGCGGAGATGGACGTCATGGCCGAAGATGCCATCTATGTCCGCGACCTGATCGGTGCCCATACGGCAAACCCGATGTCAGGTGACTACTCGGTCGAACTCTCATCCCCGTTCTTTATTTCCGGAGGTGAACTGGACACTCCCATCAGGACCGCGATGCTCTCCGGGAACGTGTTTGACCTGCTCGGGTCAGTCCAGGGCTGCAGCAGCAGTACCCGGACGATGGGATCTCTTATCCTCCCGCAGACCCGGTGTTCCGGTGTCAGTATCGTCGGGAGAGGGTAGATGGGCGAAGGGGAAGGATGCGCCCGGATCATCCAGGCGGTGGCATCGCTCTCCGAGCCGTCACAGTTACAATCTGAAAAGATCAGGGATGCATTTGCGGTCGAGATACGACTCGACCTGATGATGGGAGTGGATCCAGACTGCATCCGTGAACTAGCGGATTCATTCTCCGGTCCGATCATCCTGACCCTCCGCTCTGTTGAGGAAGGAGGGCGCTTTTGTGGTGATGCTGATACCTGGATGAATGCCCTGACCCCCTACCTTGCCTGGGTCAGCATGGTTGATGTAGAGATCCGATACAGCCGGTATGCGTCCCGGCTCAAAGAGATGGGAATCTCTGTGATCGCATCCTGTCATACAAACGAGATGCTGCCAAGGGAGAAACTCGATGAACTCTATGACGAGCTCAGGTCGTATGGTGATATCCCCAAGATAGCAGTACAGCCATCCGGGACCGGGGATCTCCTCACTCTCCTTGAATTCACCCACAACGCGGCAAAACCGGTAATCGTAAGTGTTACCGGGGTAATCTGCCGGCATGCAAGGCCCCTTCTCCCCCTCTTCGGTTCCCTCTTTACCTACTGTTATATCGAAAATCCCACTTCTCCCGGCCAGTACAGCCTGGATGAGATGAGGATACTGGGATCGCTTCTCTCTCCTGCCATCATGGACACCTGGTTTGACGGAAAACCTCATCGCATGAAAGAGGAATACTAATCTGGAGAGATATGACGGGGATGCAGGAGACAGGTATCAGAACTGGTCTTTCTGATCTTCTTTACCGGGGGATCCGATGCGACTGATCACAATCACACTTCTCGTTCTTGCAGGCCTCATTCTGCTTATCATCCTCTTTCCTGCAGTGTTTCTGCAGGCAACCTCGCAGTATCTGCAGGATCC
>CAZXRT010000255.1:0-4030 GCA_964642535.1 uncultured Methanospirillum sp. | reverse complement strand
CATTGAGGCATCAGACGGTGAAGAGGCGATAGAAAAATTCATCAAATATCGCCCGGTACTTGTCATCCTTGATCTGATTATGCCGAAGGTCAACGGGATGGTAGCCCTGAAAAAGATGAAGAAGATCGATCCCACCGCAGAGATTCTCATCTGCACGGCATCGGATGATTACCGGGTGATCGATCTCGCACTCAAAGAGGGGGCAGCAGGATATATCATCAAACCATACAGGGGAGATGAACTGATCCAGAGTATCAGAACCATCCTGACCGGCCATATGAATCAGGGGAGACCGGAATGATCACCCACTCTTCTCAAGATAGCCCGGGAGATCGTCAGCCTCAAGAACCGTCACCCCGATAGCAGCCATATCCTGAAGGTTTGCCTCGTGTATCTCGCTGGTCGCGGCTGCAGTGGCATCCCTGATGATACAGACCGGGTAATTATACGCGATCGCATCAAAAACCGTGGTTCTTACACAGTTCGGAGTCTGGATTCCAGCGACCACCACCCCGTCAGCCCCGAGTGTCCGGAGCATCAGGTCAAGACCGGTCCCGATAAATGCGCTCATGCGGATCTTGGGGAGGATGTATTCACCCGGGAGGGGTGACAATTCGGTGATCACTGCTGCACCCTCGGATCCTTCTACCGCAAATGGGGTTTTGCGGAAGAGATCCTGCCTGATGATCTCCACGTCCGATCCGTCAGGACGGTGAATCCTGACCACGTGAAAGACGGGCAGGGATCGGGACCGGAAACCGGCAAGAACTTGCTGGATCCTGGGTATGATCTTTTGGGCTCCGCTGACCTTCAGGGGCTTTCCATCCTGAACAAAATCATTCTGCATATCGATGATCAAAAGAGCTGGCTTTTTCATGGTTTTCACCGAGTATTGAACTCTGATGTATAGGATAATTCCTGTTCATGGATCCGAATCCCCGCATGATTCAATATCCAGGGAATTTCATCTGACAGGACCAAAGGCAGGTATAACTGGTCAGACCTGCCATGGTGATCTCAGTTCCAGTCGAGAGGTTCTGGAATGGAATTTCTGATAACAGCCCTTGTATTAGGAATTACCGGGATGATCGCAGGATTAGCATCAGGCATGATCGGAGTCGGGGGCTGTTTTATCATGGTCCCGGTCCAGTACTGGCTCCTTTCTGCCGGAGGTCTTGACACCACCCTTGCCACAAGAGTTGCCTTCGGGACCGGGATTGCCGTCACCCTGCCCACTGTTATCTCTGCTGCCGCCGGTCATCACAAGAGAGGGGCCGTTGACTGGGAGACCGCAATCCCGATGGGCATTGCGGCAACCATGGGTGCCGTTGTGGGAGGCACACTGGCCGCTGCTCTTCCCGGTTCAGTCCTTCGTATCATTTTTGCTCTCCTTGTCATCTTCGTTGCCATCCGGATGGTGACAGAATCAGAACATGCAACTGAAGGATCTTTGCACAAAAGCCTGCCGATACTCCTGCTTATCGGTTTTGGTATCGGCAATATCACAAGCCTCGCCGGTGTCGGGGGAGGAGTCATCCTGATTCCCATCCTGACGGGATTTCTCCGTTTTTCCGTCCACCGGGCCATCGGAACATCTGCCGCCTGCCTGATCTTCTCTTCCGCAGGAGCCACGCTCTCGTATATCTGGCAGGGAGCAGGAGTTGCCGGCCTTCCCGCCCATACCATCGGATATATCGACCCGACCCAGTGGATCCTTCTTGCCGGAACAACCATCCCGTTCTCTATGATCGGAGTCAGATATGCCCACCAGTGCCCTGCCTGTCACCTCAGAAACCTTTTTGCCGGCCTGATGATGATCATCGGAGTCCTGATGCTGATCAGTTCTGGATAGATACGCACAGAGGGAGAGGCAACACACGAATAAAGACCAAATGGAGAGTATTTTGGCAATCGGGGGGTTCGAAGCCATTAAATAACTGGAAACAGATACAGGTAACTCATACCGGGACAATATTCAATCCCGGATTCAATAGACCCGACAATTCCTGAGGAGGCCCATGGATTTTTTACAGAAGATAGTTTTTATCGGATTTGGTGCGGTAGCCAGATCAACCCTTCCGATCCTGATCAAGCATGTGCATGTTCCCCTGAAGCAGATTACCATCATTGACGCAAAACGAAAAGACGAGGAACTTGCCAGGTGGATTGAGAAGGGTGTCACGTTCAGGCAGGTGACCATCACCAGGGATAATCTTGAGACTGTCCTTTCAGGTCTGGTATCAGAAGGAGATCTGATCATCGACCTCTCCCTGAACATTGATTGTGCGGCAATCCTGACATGGTGTCATGCCCATCAAATTCTCTATATTAATGCATCCGTTGAGGTATGGGACCCGTATTCAGACCAGGACCAGGAGTTCCCCTATGAAAAGACCCTTCACTTCCGACATTCCCGGTTGGTAGAACTCACCAGGAGCTGGAAGGATGCTCCGACATGCATCGTTGACCATGGAGCAAACCCCGGATTGATATCACATTTTGCGAGGAAGGGGCTGGTGGATATCACAACCCGGATGATCAGTGACGGGATAGTGTCAGACCCGGATCACCTGAAAGATCTGATTGCAGAGAAGCGGTATGGAGAACTGGCAATGGAGATCGGTGTCAGGGTTGTCCACTGCTCTGAGATCGATCTCCAGGTTTCCCGAAATCCCAAGCAGGAGAATGTGTTCATCAATACCTGGAGTGTGGAAGGATTTTATGAAGAAGCCATCGCCCCGGCTGAGATCGGGTGGGGAACGCATGAACAGCATCTGCCCGGCCACTCCTACCGCCCGGAAGATGGGCCTGATAATGAACTCATCATCAGGAACATGGGACTGAATACCTGGATCCGTTCATGGGTTCCGGATCAGGAGATCTGCGGGATGGTCATCCGGCACGGGGAAGCTTTTGGAATATCAGACCGGTGGTCGGTTGTCAGGGATGGCAGTACGGTGTACCGGCCCACGGTTTGCTATGTATACCGTCCCTGCAACCAGGCTTTAGAATCACTTGAAGAACTGCGGCAACATGACTGCAGGCTGCAGGAAAACCAGCAGATACTAAGTGTCGGGGATATTTCAGGCGGAGAAGATATTCTCGGAGCCCTGCTGATGGGCCACCCGTATACCGCCTGGTGGACAGGCAGTATCCTCTCTATCGAAGAGGCAGAGAAACTGGAGACAGGACAGAATGCAACCACGGTCCAGGTAGGAATCGGTATGGTGGCAGCGATCATGTGGATGATCGAACATCCGCGAGAGGGATTCTGCCTGCCTGATGACCTTCCCTATGAGTATATCCTGGATGTTGCCATTCCGTACCTGGGATCATTTCACTCGGTTCCGACATCGTGGACTCCGGACAGAAAAAGCAACGAAGGGAACAGGCCAGGAGAAGACTCCGGACCTGAACCATCTTCACTCCAGTTCCCGGCCTTTGTGTGTACGGAAAAGACCCGCTTATAACGGATATCAAAGTATATTTTCGTTCCAATTCAACATCTCATTTCATTCAGGCTCATTTAGAACCTGACAGAGATGTATCCCGTTCAATCCTTCCCCGATGCAAAGAATCCGGTTCCTGATAATCCACATATAATTTCGTGGATACTCACACAAAAATTACAGCCCATCATCACCTACCCGGGTCTGACGAGAACAGAACTCTCCACTCACCCTGAAAACGGAGAATAGCGCTATCGGAGATGAGCGGATCGTTATTGTTCTCACCATCCCCCTTGGGTAGGATAAACCATACTTTGATCGCAATGGCGTGATCTGGTTGAAGAACGGTGCAAATTTCGGAAAATTAACTCTCAGGAGGATCTCTGACGCCTATTTCAGCGGGTGGATCGATTCCATGCTGATGAACTTCCGACAAAGGCAGGGCCAGTTAACTCGACAGACTCCGGTTTCGAGACTTTCTCAAAGCAGCATATGATATTCCCTTCCCTGATTCATCAGCCGATCTTCGGGTCCTGCTCCAGGATATGAATCTGGCATCTGAAGACGGGAAGTTGAATCCT
>CAZXRT010000254.1:0-4032 GCA_964642535.1 uncultured Methanospirillum sp. | reverse complement strand
GGAGCGGAAATTTCCCGAATACTTCGGGGATGAGCAGGATCTGTGATATCATACAAAATCGCCGTGGTTACTGGTCCGTGCATCGGTCTGTAGGAGCGGTCAGAATCAGGGTTCACGGGATACTCATACTGGTTGGTAAAGAGAACCAGCCGGTCGCCGGAGAGAAAGAGATCGGTTGGCGATCCGGGAACATTCAGACGGGAGACAACCGCAGCGGCAGCAGGCGGATAGGCCTGCACGATCGACAGGTCATTGCCATTCACAATATAGATGTACTTCCCGTCATTTTTTACAAAATCTGCCTCATCAACCCCGGCAACCTGAACATTCGTGGTTGTGTAACGGGAAGCTGCACTCCCATACCCTGCCCGGGATGTGCTGGCGACTGACTCCCCGGATATTGCAGGCGCAGATGATTTCATCTCACCAAAACCCAGTCCTGGAGAGGAGGGGACCGCCATATCTGTGACCATGGCATCCACGCCAGGCAAATACCTCCCCTTCTCATCCTGGCTGGTATTGCCAAGATACCGGCTCAGCTCATCATCGGTTCTGAGTTCCATGAGTTCGACCGGCCCGGTCTCCGCCCATACCGGCAGAACCAGGAGCAACAGTACCATGCCGGTGACCACTCCGGCAACCTGATATATTCCTTTCATCCTCTTCACCTGTTGATGATACTTCATATCCCCTCATCCCATTACAAACTGCCTGTAACTGCAGAAAAAACTGAAGTTATCCGATTTCAGAGGTATCAGGCCTTCAAATTTCTCCCCAGAATCCGATGACCTATCAGATTATGTATCCCGACCGGGAACTGACAATCCTGCATGTATACTGATCCATTGTACGACATACCTGCCATGCAACCCTGCGTTGAAAACCCTTATGGGTGATCTGAGGTGATGCATGGTATCCCCGTGAGGAAGGGGAGAGGGAGGAATGAGGCAGTCACCCTCCCGCCAAAACCATAAGCAGTTCAAGAGGGCATGAGTCCGTCCGATTCATCTCCACAGAGAAACCAGGTACCGGGAACCCGTGAAGAGGAGTCACAGGTACCCGAGATCAGGACTGATGCCTGCCTGGATGCTATTCATGTACCAGATACGAATGGTTGTGGTTTCAGTTGAGATACGATCCAATGAGGTGAAAACAATGTTGACTATGGCAGCAGACAGGGGAATTGAATCCCCGGGAAGAATCGTTACTATCACAAACCCCTATACCGAGATAACCCTGAGCCAGGCACTCGAATTGAAAATGCAAGGGAAATATGAAGAAGCTCTCAGGGTGTATGACAGCGTCCTTGAGATGAATCCCAGGGAATCACGTGCTCATCATGCGAAAGGGGATATCCATGACATGATGGGTCATTTACAGGATGCAGTCGCCTGTTATGATTCTGCACTGGAATGTGATCCCTTTAATGCCGAGACCTGGTACAGCAAGGGAGTCACGCTGAGTAAGATGGGTTGTGGAGATGATAGTGCCGAGTGCATGCTCCAGAGCATGTCGCTGGCGATTTAACCTTTTTTATTGTTCCAATCGATGAGGAGCAGCCTCCGGGCTCTGCATGGTTATCCGACTCTTTCTGATGGCTGTTCAGCCGAAATCACATACCCGGCCGTATTCGGAAAGTTGCAGAGCGGTTCAGCCGGATACTTTCGGACATCGCAGAATGAGGGGATGAATACTGACGGGTTGTTACAATTAGGTTTATCATCAGTCTTCCCCGATCTCACATCAGGAAGTGGAATTCATATGAAAGTACTCGGACTGATTGCAAGTCCCAGAGGGGCGCAAAGTAGCACTCTTCGCCTGATACACGCTGCCCTGTCCGGAGCAAAGGAAGAGGGAGCAGAAACAGAACTGGTGGATATTTATTCACTAAATATCGGGTACTGCACCGCCTGTGGAACCTGTTATGCAAAGGGTGATTGCGTTCTGCTGGATGACTTCCAGGATCTCTTTGATACCATGATGAATGCAGAAGGAATCATCCTCGGTGCACCGAATTATATCAACTCAGTGCCTGCCCCTCTGAAAGCAGTCTTTGACCGGATGGCTGATGCGATCCACTGCCAGATGTTCACTGGCAAATTCGGCTGTTCTGTCTGCACAGCCGGGGGCAGCGGGGAACAGGAAGTGACAGAGTATATGAATAATGTCCTGGCAACCCTCGGGGCAACGATTGTCGGAGGGATCGGAGTAGCGATTGGGAAAAACCCCGGCCTGCTTGATCCGGCCACGAAGGATGCACATGAACTGGGGAGAAAACTTGTCAGGTCAATCAGGGGTGAACATCAGTTCCCGGAGCAGGAGGAGAGACACCGGCAGACGCGGGAATATTTCTGCCAGTTGGTAAAGGCGAACAAAGAGAAGTTTGCCCATGAATACGACTGGTACGAAAGAATGGGATGGATGATATAAAGCACCGGTTCAGTGCAGCAGGATATACATGCCTATTCGATCTCTCCCGTAGCCTGATCCTGGACTGAGGGGGAAGAGATCTGATATCGCTGAACGATCCGGTCATACCCGCTCATTCCTTCGTTATCCTTTTCTCTTTTCAGCTGGTCAATGCTTTCCTGGAAAACCTTGATACTATGTAACGGAGTGTTCAGGTTAAAACCAAAATAATATTCATGGTCTTCCAGGGTAACAACGGGCCCGATATCCTCAGGATCTGATGCATGCCGGGATATCAGATATCGCCCGGGTTCTTTCGCATACGCCCAGCCGTCGATGGTTCCTTCCTGCAGTGCAGTAATCAGGATCTTTCCATCAGATGCATAAAAAATATCCTGGTATCCCATCCTCTCCAAATCAAGTGCGGCGATATCATCAGTAATGGCACCGATACGAAGGTTTTTCCCGTCTTGAGACTCGAAAATACCGGCATTATCAGATCTGCTGAAGATCACAACCGAATCCTTAAAGACCGGACCTGCCCAGAGGAAGAGTTTCTCTCGTTCCGGAGAACGTGCCATGGAAAAGATCGCCGTTCCACTCTCCCGGAGGGTGGTTTCATACCCCTCCTCCCAGGAGCCCAGGCTCACCTGGCCATCAGAAAGAGGAATGTCCAGTTGGTCAAAGACCGCACGCAGGATCTCCACAGATACTCCGGCCGGTGTCCCGTTCTGTACAAAGTTCATCGGATAATACTCTTCAGTAAAAAACCTGACTGAAGATAGCAGGGAAACGGGATGCCATTCCCGTTCTATCCGCTCATATTCACTCATCCCCCCGTCGGAGGGAGTTTTGGAGATCCGGTCAAGCGACTCCTGAAACCGGGATACTGTGCTCTCTGGTGTCATCGGATGAAATGCATAATACAGCGGGATTGAATCCAGACGAGAGACAATCTTATATGACCCCGCAGGTTTATTCATCCTGCTGATCACGTATTCACCTGCAATATCCCCGGTAATCACCAGATCCAATGCTCCTTCATCAAGCAGAGCGAAAAGGGCACCCGGATCCGGATCTGTGATTATCTGAGCCTCATCAACTCCTCGGACTTTCAATTCCTCTACCGATGCATCAGCAGTAACAGCCCCGAAGGTGTACTTGCTGAGATCATCATCAGATGTGATACCGATGTTATCACCGGACCGGGAGAAGAGAACGATATCATAGGTCCCCACGGGCCCTGCCCATGAATAATCATCTTCACGGGAAGGTATCCGGGCTATTGAGAAGAACACCGTGTCCGGTGTATTTTTTACGATATCCAATCCTTCTTTGAGGGGGACGACCTGGATACTATCAGTTGAGACAGGATCTCCTGCCTCGCGGGTGATTGCAGCCAGTAGATCGACGGCAAGACCGGAGGGCGTATCGTTATTGATGAAATTATACGGCGGATACTCTTCCATGTAATATTGCAGATCATGGAATGGTACGGATTCGGATGCTGAACCAGCAGGCAGCAGGGTTCCAGCAAGGGCACATATGATGAGTATTACCAGAAGAACGTCTTTTTCCGGGTACATACCAGTACACAACCTTTTATCAGATTAATAGTATCGG
>CAZXRT010000253.1:1720-4041 GCA_964642535.1 uncultured Methanospirillum sp. | reverse complement strand
ACCGGTATCCCGGGTATTGATGAAGATACAACCTCTGGTTCTGCATTGGCAGATGTGCCGGCGCCGGGCAGAGATACCAACAGGATATCAGATCCTGCCTGAAGCGGAGAATCCGGAGGGATTTCATCGGGAGAAATGTTCCGGTACTCCTGAATGAGGTTTGAAATGTTCTTTTCATCCTCATGGCTGATGTTTCCCGACCCTATCGCTGTATCTGATCCGCTTTGAGGATCTGCTATACAGCATCCCATCAGACAGAGAATACACAGACTTACCAGTATCTTTTCCATTCATGCACCCCTTAAATTATTGAGAGTGAATTATAAAAATAGATAAATTTTTCTAAAGTTCCTACAATATTCGGACTCCCCAAAAAAAAATCCTTGAGACGTGCAGAAAAAGGTGAGTTATCAGTTCAGTTCTCTCTGTCCGCGCATCTATGGAAAAATTAGAAAGTCAGGTAACCACGATAAGGTTTTGCTTCGTGATGCTGCCTGAATACCGGGAGTTTTCCGCAAGTACGGATACCGAGTACCCGCCTGCCTGAGCATATTCATGAGAGGGGTTCTGCAGACGCGAACTGGTGCCTTCACCAAAGTCCCAGAGCCAGCCGGTAGGGTTTCCGGTTGACTGATCGGTGAACTGAACCGTCAGAGGTGCGGTTCCATTCACTGGAGATGCGGAGAAAGCCGAAATAATTTCTCCGGGAACCGGCGTGGGAGTCGGCTGCGGTTCAGTTCCGCTGGTAACCGAGATGAAGTTGTTCCAGATCCCGTATCCACCGGCCTGGTTTTTCATCGCCCGCAGCGTTACTGAATACAGCCCCGGAGATGTGTACGAATGAGTCGGATGCTGCTGTGATGAGGTCTGCCCGTCTCCAAACTGCCAGAACCAGGCGGTTGGATCTCCACATGATTTGTCTTCAAAGGTGACACTCACAGGAGCGTTGCCACTCCGGATTGACGCATTAAACAAGACAAGAATCTGACCGGGTTTGGGAACACCGGTGGTGGAGATCTCATGATTGGCCGATATGTCAGTGAATGTCCAGGATGATACCGGACCTTTCCCAATCGAGTCAACTGTGACATTAACAAGGTATGCACCAGGCTTTGCCTGAGTGATCTGGGTGTGGTTGGTACCTGACGGATACGAATGTAATCCGACAGGATCATTTATCGTCCAGGAATCGGCAGTGGCATTGATTGAATATTCGTTCCCGACATGAGTGAATGATGCAACAATGGTGTGGCCGGACGTTACATTCGTAAAAGTGTACGACTGAATCGGTCCCTGATCATGCCCATCCACCACAACTGAAGAGATTTCATAGTTTGTCTCTGCATGAATGACAAATGGCTGGTTTTGGCCATATGCAACAGGTACTGAACCAGACGGGGATATTGAACCACCGATTCCAGCGGAAGCAGTAATTACCTGGGGATTTCTCATCAGAGAGAGTGCCCACATATCATACAGGCCATGATTTCCAGATACATCATGATCATTACTGTTCGTATACCCGGATATCACAATATTTCCCTGTAAAGGAGATGCTACCGAATGTCCATATTCATCACCACTTCCCCCAGCATTCTTTTGCCATATCAGATTGCCGGAATTGTCTATCTCAAGCACCCAGACATCCCGCAGTCCAAAATTCGCCGAAACATCGCCGTTTGAACTCTGGGAAGTCCCGGCTATCAGATATTTTCCGTCAGGTGTCCTGGTTATCTCAAATGCTTCTTCACCATCAGATCCCCCATAACAGTGAGCCCAGATACTGTTTCCAGACCCATCAAACCTGACAGCCCAGACATCATCCCGGCCATGATTTCCGGAAACCTGACCGTCAGATGAATCTGTATACCCAATTGCAATACCGCCCCCATCAACCGGGACCAGATCATATCCGTGTTCTTCGCCTGAACCACCATAACATTTTGACCAGATCAGGTTTCCGGAAAGATCTACTTTCAAAACCAGATAATCAAATGAACCATGGTTTTCCGAAGCCTGGCCGTCTCTGCTCAGAGAGTCTCCCACGACCAGGAGCCCGTCATCAAGGAGGGAGACCGCCTCGCCATAATCATCATCAGACCCTCCAAAACATTTTGCCCATTGCAGAGTTCCTGATTCGCTAACCCTGATAACATAGTAATCAGCATTATTCGAACCCCCAATCTTCCCTTCAACTGAACTATAGGTATACCCCACGATCACAAATCCACCATCAGGGGTCTGGATAACGTGTCGGGCGATATCTGAACCATTACCGCCATAGCACTGATTTTTTTAACTGCCATAAATACTACTAAGGC
>CAZXRT010000253.1:0-1710 GCA_964642535.1 uncultured Methanospirillum sp. | reverse complement strand
GGTTCCGTCTGACAGTAGTTTCACTACCCAGAAATCAGAATTACGCGTACCGTTGATCTTGTCCTTTACATCGAAATCATTGCTTGACGTATATCCAACAACCATGAATCCACCATCACGAGTCTGGATAACATCAAATGCCTGGTCTTCTTTTGTTCCCCCTAAGCACTTCTCCCACTCAATACTTCCATCAGATGACAGTTTTACTACCCAGAAATCTGCTTTTTGATCGATATTGTTGATCTTATCATTCACATCCCCGTCATTGCTGAAAGTATACCCGGCGATGATATATCCACCATCTGAGGTGGATTTGACACTCTCTCCATAATCGATATGAGATCCTCCCAGCGGATGCTGCCATGCATACACACCGGTTTTTTCATCTGTTTTCCACATCCGAGAGATTGCTTCTGCGAGAATCGATTGGTAATTGATGGTTGTATTTGGTGCCTTACAAAACTCGATCACATACTCGGTAGAACCATTAGCATACCCTTCTCCATGGAATGTGGATTGGACATCATCGTATGCATAGCTATACGAATCAGGGTAATATTTGTGAAAGAAGCGGGCAGTGTTGATATCTTCCGGCCAGGTATCAGGATCGCAATGGACCGGAGCTGATTTGTTCGACCCATATGGTCCAATGCAACAGGTCATGTCCCGAAGAGTTGTATTCATCGGTGTTTTCTTGTTACAATACGCACATGCTGACAGTACCCCGTACACTGTCTCGTTTTTCATCACGCCCAGTTTTGACAGGGATAATTTTTCTCCCCCATTTAGTAGTAGCTCATTTAGATCAGCGCCAGTACCGGTGGCATTCCCCCAGTAGTACGGAGGTTGTGCCCCCCTGTTCACAGGATTCGGATTGATGGTTTCCTTTCGGGGATATAATCTTGCAGGAACATTAAACCCGTCAACAAGACTGAGGTCATACGTGTCCTCAAAGTTTTTCGTCGGATTGTCCAATGATTTGGGCCCTCCATCGAAATTGATCTCGATTTTTGTGGCAGGGTTATTAGCTTGATGTCCCCCGGGAGATACGGGGTCGAAAATACCCCCCTTATTATCATAAACACTTCCTGCTGTGCAATTCAGGAGAGAATTGGGATCTGATTCATTTACTTTCACACAACCGGTTCGTCCATAAAACGCCCCATTCCAAATCCATCCAATGCCAGAAAGGGTTTTGTTTCCACCCATTTTATCCAGTTTAAACCCTCCATTTTCAAGCAATGGCTCTCCTGAACTACAATTCCCCTTCTGACAAGTGACACATGAACAATTCGTTGTTGGGCAACAGACCCCTGCACCATTACATGAACAGGCCGTACAGGGGACTGTGGAATTTGGGAAATAACTTTGATTCCCAATCACATCTATCGCATAGATGTCCTCATCGCAGTAATTGATGAAAGTGATGGTGTGATTCTTTGACGCTTCAGCAGAAAAAAAACATCCAGACAATAAAAACAGGATTAGACAGACCTGGAGAACCCTTTTCGTGATCATTAAAAGGGATATATAAACATCAGAATTATAAAACGCTGCTTATTTTATTGAACACATTGTGAGAAACAAGGGTTTTCCCGGTAAATTGAGATGTCACCTTACCTTCAAAAGGGAGAAGAATCATTGAAGGATTCTCAGATGTATTGACCAATTCAAAAAAAGGGAGTTCCTATTCCTGACCATCCAGGTTTC
>CAZXRT010000252.1:0-4041 GCA_964642535.1 uncultured Methanospirillum sp. | reverse complement strand
ACCGATCATGGCATTCCGGGCCTTGCCTACATCTTTGAAGAAGATAACCGGCCGGGGAGGTTTAACCGCGAACAGGCGATCTCCCTTGGAATCAGGCCGGGCCCCCTCTTTGGAAGGCTTCAGCGGGGGGAGGAGGTTGTCATCGTCGCTGACGGGCAGGAGCGGATCATCACCCCCGACATGGTAATGGGAGAGACACGACCGGGAAGGAAGATCATCTACACCGGTGACACCCGGCCGATTCTCTCTGAACTTGCCGGTATTGGTGATCATGCTGATCTGCTGATTCATGATACCACTTTTGACGACGCCGAGTATGATCGTGCCCGTGAATTCATGCACTCAACCGCAGGAGAAGCAGGAGAAGTGGCAACTGCACTCCATGCACAGCGCCTGTCCCTGTTTCATATCTCCACCCGGTATACATCAGTCGATCACCATCTTCAGGATGCGAAGACGACCTTCAGCGGAGAGGTTCTCGCGCCTGATGACCTGACAATGCTTGATATTCCGTTCACTGACCGTCCGTCTGAAGATGAATGAGGCTGATGATCCCGTTTTGGTCCCCGGGCTCTTTTTTTGAACAGGGGTGTGAGACCTCCCGGTTTATTCACGGGCAGGGTTGGTTTAAATCATTGCAACAACCAATGTAATACGTTCGGTCACTCGCTTTGCCCCGCAACTCCCCGGAATCCGGGTAATAATCTTTAATTGTGTTCGATAGCGGCGACATGACCGAAGGCCGGTGCATTATACCTATGCCAAAAGAATCAGATACCATCGTTTTTAGTCTGGGAGACGGGTGCAGCCTTCCTGATGTAGTTGTCGGTAAGACATATTCGGGAACAGTGCAGGGATTTGCCACGTTTGGAACCTTTGTGTATCTCAACAGTTCGATAAAAGGACTGATCCATAAAAGTAACATGCTGACCAATCCCCGGGAGGGCGATACCATTCTTGTCAGAGTCAACGCCATCAGGGATAACGGGAATATTGACCTCCAGGAGGTTGTCATCACCTCGTACCAGATCCAGCCGGTGGTCTGCAAAAAACGTTCTGTCCAGCTGGGTGAGCTCAGATCAAAGATAGGCCGACGGGTGATGATTGAGGCAGTCATCGCACAGGTGAAGCAGACATCAGGGCCCACAATCTTCACCTTTATTGATGCAACAGGCTCTGAAAATGGAGCTGGTTTTGTAGAAGCCGGAAAACGTGCATTTCCTGATGCAAACCAGGGGGATGTTGTCAGGGCCACCGGAGAAGTAATGCAGCGGGGTGGCCAGGTTCAGATTGAGCTGGATAATGTGTCCGTGCTCCGTGGCCAGGAGGCTGATGAGGTTCTGAATGGCATTGAAGAAGCCATTGATGCCAGGGCTGAACCTGCTGATGTTCCCCTGCTGATTGAGAGTGAGGTGCTGGAAAAACTCCGGCCTGCGATGAAGAAGATTGCCCGGATCATCCGTCGTGCGGTCTTCACTGCCCAGCCGATCCTTCTTCGGCACCATGCTGATGCTGATGGTATCTGTTCTGCAGTTGCCATTGAGCAGGCGGTCATTGCACTGATCAATGAATCCGGTGGCGATTATGACTCTGATTATTTCCTTTTCAAGCGTGCACCTTCAAAAGCACCCTTCTATGAGATAGAGGACATCGTCAGGGATCTGGATTACGCTACCCGGGACAATGTCAGGTTTGGCCAGAAGATGCCTCTTGTTCTCCTGACTGATAATGGTTCGACCGAAGAGGACCTCCCTGCCATGAAGATGGCCAGAGTTTATGGAATCCCGATGATCGTCTTCGATCACCACCATCCTGATGAGATCGTGGATCAGTTCCTGGAAGCTCATGTCAACCCTTATCATGTAGGGGGAGATTATGGGATCACCGCAGGAATGCTGGGAACGGAAATAGCTCGGCTGATCTCTCCTTCCGTGGATCGGCAGGTCCGGCATATCGCAGCAGTTGCAGGAGTGGCTGACCGGAGTGATGCACCGGAGAGGCGCAGGTACCTGGAGTTGTCAGAAGACCGGTTTTCAGAGGACGAGTGTAAACGCATCGCCCTTGCACTTGATTATATCCAGTTTTATCTCAGATTCAATGATGGAAAAGAACTTATAAAAGACATCCTTGACCTGAATGGGAACCATGAACGCCATATTCAGATGGTGAACCTGCTTGAAGAAGAGGCGAATAATGCCATTTCTGAACAGGTAAAGACCTGCATGCCGCACGTCGAGCATGAGGAACTCTCCAACGGGGCACATCTTTTCAGGATTGATGTGGAGATTCATGCCCACAAGTTTACCTTCCCTCCTCCAGGAAAGACCTGTGGCGAGGTTCATGACCGTCTTTGCCAGGAATATGCCGGAAAACCGGTGGTAACACTTGGATTCGGCCCTGACTTTGTCGTGCTCAGGTCCCGGGGTGTCTATATGAATATCCCCCGGATGGTCAGAGAACTTCGGGATCTGCTTCCGGGGGCTGGAGTCAATGGTGGAGGACATCTGGTTGTGGGCAGTATCAAATTTGTTGAAGGAATGAGGTCAGAAGTTACGAAAAGGCTCGCAGAGAAGATTTCAGAATTCCCTGTGGAATAATTCAGTCCCTTTTTCCATAAACAATGAGAATGATTAATCATTACAATTAAAGCACTTTTATATAGTAGCACTCATATTTTTATGTACGCTGATGGGGGTATGATAATGCCATCACATAATCGTTTGAGAGAGAAGTATAATGAGACGCAGACGCGGCTCATTACCTATCTCCGAAATGGTCTTGGTTCCGGCAGGCATTACTTTAAGTCCAAATATATTGCAAAAGATTTGGGCCTGTCATCCAAGGAAGTAGGGACCAACATGGCGATCCTGGCAGAGATCTGTCAGGAGATCTCCATAGTCAGGTGGAGCTATTCAAACAGCACCACCTGGATGGTCAGCCCTGCAAAGAATTAAACTCTTTTTGGACCAACGTTTGGGTCAGATGAAGACTATTGTCTCGTTTGAATCCCCGCTTGAGTTTGTTGCAGTGATAAATGATCAAAAAGACTGCCTGATGTCGCAGGACAATACTCAGGATGACCCGGGAAAACTCTGGTTCAATATTGATGTTCCCAAAGGGCACAGTCTTGTGCCCGGGGATTTGGTCCGGATAACTGTTGAAAAAGTTTAATTTTTAGAGAATCCCGGAAATGCTGCGGGGAAATGTATGGTATTCGGTGGATGTATTTCCCCGGAGAGCATCAGGATGATGCCTGTAGGCCCGCATCCTGAATGGATTTTTGAATACCTTCCCTTTTCTCCTGGAATATTCACGGTTTTTATTCTCTCTTGCCATTACGCGAATGGTTACACTGCTTCACCAGGTAATACGACGCTCCCAGGCTGATCATGAGAACACCCAGTCCAATCAGGTGGAGGTCAGTTGCATCACTCGTGTCCAGAATAATGATCTTCCGGGCAACTGCTATGGCAGCAACCATAATGATGATCTCAACATGGATAACGTTTTCACGTAAGTATGCCAGTATCGTCTCGAAAAACTCGATTCCGATCAAAACCAGAAGGAATAAGCTGAATATTGCCAGAATGTCCTTGTTCTCAAGAAGAGGGAGCGGCCCGTCGATCAGTGCAAGAAAAACGATATATCCAAGATCGAGAACTGATGCAACCAGAACTGCTCCAAGCAATCCTAAAAGGATGAGGTATAGAATTTTCTTAAACCAGAGGATGAGATGCAGCATCATTTGTTACCTGATAATTGGGCATTGGATCCCAGATACCTTCCGATTATCAGGGGGAAACCTATGGGGGAAAAGAGGCCTTGATTATCTATGGGTCTCTCCATGCTGGGAGATATCAAGACCCACATACTCCTCTTCCTCGCTGACCCGCAGGCCGATGATCTTATCGACGATCAAAGCCAGAATCCATGTTCCGATGAACGAGTATGCAAGAACAATAAAGGCCCCTCCTGCCTGAAGGATGAGCTGGTGTCCGTCTCCGGCAATCAGTCCGTTTATTCCTCCGACCGCTGCGGTGG